>NZ_JBFAJA010000050.1:0-102437 GCF_040654975.1 Dactylosporangium sp. NPDC050588
CCACTCGGTACGACAAACTCGCCGTCCGCTGGCAGGCAGTCCTCACCATCACCATCATCGGCGAGTGGCTCTGACCCGTTATGAAACGCGCCCTAGACGTCCGTGACCCGGAGCTCCTCGCTCAGCGGGTGCGCGCCGGTCGCGGGCAGGCGCAGCCACACCACCCGGACGGTGCCTCCGGCCCAGCCCACGCCGAGCACGCCGGACCTCTCGCCCCGCGTGACCGGCGTCGTGCCGACCCTCCCGGTCGCGACGTCGATCCTGAACAGGGTCACGACCCCTGCGGGGTCGCTCAGCGCCACCGCGAGGGTGCGGCCGTCGGGCGAGAGCCGCATGACCCGCGTCGCCGCGCAGGGCAGGTATGCGGCGAACAGCTGCTTTCCGGTGTCCAGCGCGGCGGCCGTCAGCCCGCATGACGCATGCGGGGCCGCGAGGAGCAGGCCACCCTGGACCGTCAGGCTGTGCGTCTCCCAGGAGGGCACCGGTTCGAGGCCCGTGAGCCTTTGCTCGGCACCCGTCGCGAGGTCGTGGGCCATGATCCGGCCGGGGGTGCGGTACAGGTAGGCGGTCGTCGCGGTGGCGCCGAGGAGCTCGACGTCCTGGCCCTGGACGCGCACCTCCCGCTGCAGGCCGACCTGCCCGCCGGCGTCCAGCACCAGCAGGCGGATCGCGAAGTCGCTGACGTCGGGGCCGTCCTCGCGGCTGACGCCGGGCTTGAGGTTCTTGCCGCCGAGGACCACGGAGCGGCCGTCGTCGAGCGGGACCCAGGCCCGGACGTCGTCGACGATCTCGGGGACGGGGGTGCCGTCCAGCTGCCTGTCGGCGCCGAGCTCGTACAGCGCGCGCACCTGCGGGACCGTGACCTTGCCGCCGCTCTTGTCCGGCCCCAGCGCCCAGCCGGCGTTGAGCGGCAGGCGCTGCATCTGCCCTAGGGCCAGGTCCTGGGTTGTCCGGCTTTGGGCTGCCGGCCCGACGGCCGTCCCGTCCGGATTGATCGCGACGATTGCGGCGATGGCCGCCACGGCCGTCACGGCGACCGCCCCGAGCGCGGCCGTCGCCTTGCGCCGGCGGTTGCGGCGGTGCCTTCGCAGCACAGCATCCAGATCCGAATCCGCGGCGGGCAGCGCATCGGCGGCGCGGCGGATCACCTCGGTGATGTCTCCGGTCGTCATCCCTGCTCCTCACCCAGCGACTGGCGCAGCTCGGCTAGGCCGCGCGCCATCCGGCTCTTGACCGTGCCCTCGGCGACGCCGAGCACGGTGGCGGTCTCCACGGTGGACAGGTCCAGCAGGACCCGGCAGACGATCACGGCCCGCTGCGGCAGCGGCAGCCGGCGCAGCGCGGCGAGGGCGCCGGCATGCGTGTCGGGCCCTTCCTTCACGCCGCCGACGGCGCCCGCGTCGGGGTCCGGATACGGCAGCGGGCGCTCCCGCCGGACCTTGCGCCACCAGGAGGTGGCCCAGTTGAGTCCGACGCGGAACGCCCATCCACCCGGGTTGTCGTGGTCACGGACCCGGCCCCAGTGGGCGTAGGCGCGTGCCATCGCCTCATCCGCGGCCTCGCGGGCCAGTTGCGGATCGCCGAGGGTGACGGCGAGCGCGCGGTAGAGCCGATCGGCTTCGAACCGGTAGAACGACTCGAAGTCGTTGCTTGTCGCGGTCATGACTGGCGTCCCCACAGCACACACACGCCTGGGGGCGCCGATGCGTTCCCTAGCTCTTCAGACTTTTCAGCGCCTCCGCCACCGCGTCGGCGAGGGTCGTGGTGGGGCGGCCGATGAGCGTCGACAGGTCGGCGCCGGGCACGTCGAGGCTACCGGCGGCGATCGACGCGTCGGCCGCGGCCAGCAGCCGCGCGAACTGCTCCGGCAGCCCGAACCCGATCAGCGCCTGCGCGTAGTCGTCGGCCGGCAGGTCCCGGTACACCACCTTGGTGCCGGACTGCGCGGTGACCTCGGCGGCGAGGTCGGTGAGCGACATGGTGGCGTCGCCGCCGGTCTCGTAGATCTTCCCCTCGTGCCCCTCGCCGGTGAGCACCGCGACGGCACCCTCGGCGAAGTCCTCGCGGGTCGCGGCGGCGACGCGGCCCTCGCCCGCGGCGCCGAGGATCACGCCGTGCTGCAGCGCGGTGGCCAGGCCGGCCGTGTAGTTCTCGAAGTACCAGTTGTTGCGCAGGAAGGTGTACGGCAGCCCCGACGCGACGATGAGCTCCTCGGTCGCCTTGTGCTCGGGCGCGAGCGGGTTCGCCGACGTGTCGGCCCTGGTGATGCTCGTGTAGACGATGTGGCCCACACCCGCCTTCACGGCGGCGTCGACGACGGCCCGGTGCTGCTCGAGCCGCCGGCCGGCGTCGCTGCCGGAGATGAACAGCAGCCGGTCGGTGCCCTCGAACGCCGGCACGAGCGTCTCCGGCTTGTCGTAGTCGGCGTGCCTGCCGCCGGCCTTCGTGGTGTCGCGAACCGCGGCGACCGGGTCGACGCCCCGCTGCCTGAGCTGGTCGACGACCAGGCGGCCGAGCTGCCCCGTGGCGCCGGTGACGGTGATGGTCATGAGAACTCCCTCGTCCTGGTTACTCTCCCACAGTAAGCACTAACTTCTGGAAAGTGCAAACCTTGAGTTACCGTTGTCTCATGTCGTACGAGGAGCTGGTCTTCGACGTCTTCGCCAGGAACTGCACGTCGCGACCCGTCATGGACACGGTCGCCGGCCGCTGGGGCATCCTGTCGATGGCGGCGCTGCTGGGCGGCACGCACCGGTTCAACGAGCTGCGCCGCCGCGTCGACGGCGTGAGCGAGAAGATGCTGTCGCAGACCCTCCACGCCCTCGAGCGCGACGGCCTGGTCCTGCGCACGGTGCAGAGCACGATCCCGCCCCGCGTCGAGTACAGCCTCACCGACACCGGCCGCCGGATCGCGACGAAACTCATGGAGCTGATCGACCTCGTGGAGTCCGAGATGCCGGGGATCTCCGCCGCGCAGGCCCGCTACGACGCGCTCTAGCTCCTGGCGTGGGTCTCGATCAGGTCCGCGACCCTCAGCAGCGGCGCGACCTGCCCTGGGATGTTGTCCGGCGCGCCGAGCCGCCCCTGGAAGAACGTCAGCAGCTCGTTGCCCTCGACGCTCCAGTCCGGCAGCCACCCGGCGACGTGCTCCGCCACGAGCTGGCCGCCGATCACCGCTCTGACGAGGCTCGGGTCGCTCGCGTTCACCCGGTAGGCGCCGTCGAACGCCTCAAAACCGATCGCCGTCGCCTTGTCCCCGAACAGCGACCGCCACAGCTTCGACCCGCCGCCCCGCTTGTGCACGGCCACCGTCGGCCGCGGCATCCGCAGCCGCACCACCACCGCGACATGATGGTGCGTGGTCGTCGTGGTGTGCGTCGTCCCGTTGGCATCCGTCGAGGTCGACGAGGTCGTGTACGAGTAGTCGGCGATGCTCACCGGGCGCCCGCCCACCGTGCTGAACAGCGCGAGCGACACGCCCCGCCGGTTCCGCCCCGGCATCCGCCGTCCCCAGTCGACCTGCGGCCTCACCACGACCTGCCAACCGTGCCGCTTCGCCCACACCCGCAGCGCCTCGACCCGCTCCCGCTCCCGCCGCGCCGACACCACCGCCGTGACGACGATCAGCACGATCGCCACCCCGAAACAGGCGACACCACCGATGACGATGGCCGAGGAGTCCATACATCCACGCTAAAGTCCCGGTGCCAGTTCCGCTTCCCGGCGCCGCGCCACCTGCCGCGCCGCTTGTCCGCTCCGCACCTCCCCGCCCGCGAGGTTCACCGCATGCACCTGTTCGAGTCCCTGATCGAGCCGGCGGCTGCCCTCACGGTGATCCCAGAAGCCGCCGCGACCCGATCCCACCGCTACGGCGGCCTGCCCGGCCTGCCCCGCGGGACCGAATGGCCCACCCACCACGGCACCCCCATGGTCCTGCTCGCCCGCCTCGACTGCGCCGACCTCGCCGCCGTGCTCCCGGACACCTGGACCCTCCCCCGCACCGGCGAGCTGCTCTTCTTCCACGAGGAGCCCCCCGCTGCCGCCCGGTCCGGGAACTCCTCCACCGCCGACCGGTTCAGGGACTCCTCCGGAGCGGGCCGGTTCAGGAACGGGCAGCCGTCCCCCCGCAACGATTCCGTCACCGGCCCGCAGCGGTTCTTCCGCGATGAGTCTTCCGCCGCGGGCCGGTTCGTTGACGCGCAGCCGCTCTCCCGCGACGAGTCCTCCGCCGCGGGCCGGTCCGGGGATGCGCGGCCGCTCCCCGGTGAGGAGCGCTCCACCGCCGACCGGTTCGAGGACCTGCGGCCGCTCCTCCGCGACGGGTCGTCCACCGCCGCGGAGGGCCGGTTCGGCGACGCCCTCGACGACGGCTGCCGGGTCCTGCACGTCCCGGCCGGGCTGCCCCCGCGCCCCGCACCGCCGGGCACCTTGGTCGTCCCGCCGCTGTGCCTGGCGGCGGACCGGGTGGGGTCCGTCCCGCCGTACGACGCGCCCGCCCTCGCCCACGTCTTCGCCCTCGACCCGATCGCCGCGATGACCGCCCGCGAACACGCCGAGGACACCGCCGGCCGGCCGCCCCGCCACCAGGTGCTCGGCTGGCAGCGGGACGCGTTCCTGCACCTGCCGGGCCTGCGCCCGCTCCTCCAGCTGGAGGCCGAGCCGGGCACCGCCTGGGGCGAGGTCGTCAACGTCTCCTTCTGGCTCCCCGAAGCCGACCTCGCCGCCGGCCGCCTCACCGCCGCCCGCCGCTACCTCGAGACCGCGTAGCCCGACCGGCACACCCCCGCCACCGGCCACCTCACCACCACGACCTCAAGGCCGTATCGCCTGACCGGCCGGCCCTGCCACCGGAGCACCTCACCACCGCGACCTCAAGGCCGCACCGCCGCTACCTCGAAGCCGCGTAGCCCGACCGGCACGCCCCCGCCACCGGCCACCTCACCACCACGGCCTCAAGATCGCGCCGCCCCGATCGGCCGGCCTCGCCACCGGGGCTGCCCCACCACCGCGACCTCAAGGCCGCGTCGCCTGACCGGCCGGCCCTGCCACCGGAGCACCTCACCACCGCGACCTCGAGGCCGCAGCACCCGACCGGCAACCTCACCGCCGCCCGCCGCTACCTCGAAGTCGCGAAGCCCGACCGGCACGCCCCCGCCACCGGCCACCTCACCACCACGGCCTCAAGGCCGCGTCGCCCCGATCTGCCGGCCCTGCCACCGGAGCACCTCACCACCGCGACCTCGAGGCCGCAGCGCCCGACCGGCGACCGCACCGCCGCCCGCCGCTGCCTCGAAGTCGCGTAGCCCGACCGCACGGCCTCGGGATCGCGTAGCCCCGACCGGTGCGGCCTCGCTGTCACCCCACCGCCAAGAGCACCCCCAGGGCTTCCCCCGTCGCGGGGTGGTCGGCGAGCAGCGCCCGCACGGCGGACGGCCCCGGACCCGCCGAGCTCACGGCGGACGCCTGCCCCGGGGCGGCGGACGCCGCGAGCAGTTCGAGGTCCGACCAGCCGGGGCTCTCGCCGCCGGCACCCGGGACCCCGAGCACGCCGGCGATCCCGTCAGCCGCCGAAGGGTGCCCGGCGAGCAGCCGCATGACCGGCACGGCCGCGTCCCACCGCTCCGACCCGGGCCCGAACCCGTCGCCGCCTCCGAAAAGGTCACCGAGGTCGCCGATGGCACCGCCGCCGTGGGCCGCGGCACCCGGGGCAGGCGCGGTGACGGTCCAGGGCGGGGCCCAGGCGTCGACGGCGGGCAGGGTGCCGGGGAACGTCCGGCCGGCCTCGCGGATCAGGACGGGCACGAGCTCGCCCGCCTGGTCGCGCAGCGTGGTGATGAGCGTCGGGAGCCACGGCAGCAGGACCGGGTCGGGCAGGTGGGCGAACGCGTCCGACATCACCTCGACCACGAACGCGGCCAGCTTCGGCACCGGCTCCAGCGCCTGGACGAACCCGCTCAGGTACTGCGGGAACGTCGGCACCACGAGCGGGTTGCCCAGCAGGTCGGCGCAGCGGGCCCGCAGGTCCGCCAGGGGCAGCAGGCCGAGCTGGTGCTGCGCGGCCCAGAGCAGCGCGACCTTCGCCGGCGACTCGGGGTGCGACTGCCGGACGGCGAGCTCCAGCTGGGCCCGGTCGCAGCCGAGCGACAGCGCCAGTCCCTCCATGGTGAAGAGGAAGCCGAGCATCGCGCCGACCTGCCGGACCCCGGTCTCGTCGTCGACGAACGCGGTCGGCAGGAGCGTGCAGTAGTGCGCGTAGCCGGTGGTGACGAACGACGCGCACCACGACGGCAGCTCCGGCTCGGTCGACCGGTAGTGCGCCAGCAGCCGGCGGATGCGCCGCAGGACGTCGGGGGCGTCGTCGACGGTGCGCTCGGCGGAGAGCAGCTCGACGGCCCGCGCGCCGAGCTCGTCGGTGAACCTGCGGCTGCCGAGGAACAGGATCGAGTCCTCGACGGCGCGCAGGGCGACGGCGGCGGTCGCGTCGGGCGCGTACACGGACCGGCGGAGCCTGCGCTCCACGACCTGCTCGACGGTGACGCCCTCATAGCCGAGCTCGATGATGTACCGCTGATGCTTGCCGATCGAGAGGTCCCAGCTCTCCTGGACCGACCGCTCGCCGAGCCGCCGCGAGCCCATGATCGGCCGGACGGCGCCGTCGGGCAGCAGGTATCGCAGCATCCACAGCAGATGGGAGCAGGGAACCAGCTCGGGCTGCCCGTTGAGGTCGAGCAGCGCCCGCTGCACCGTGCTCTTGCGCAGGTCGAGGCCGATCGGGGCGAGCCGGTCGTAGACGTCGCGAGCCAGTGGCGGCAGGGCCTCGTAGCCGACCTGGCCGACGCGGTCGCCGCCGAGCAGGATCTCGCAGAGCCGCCGCACGTCGCGCCGGCCCGGGACCACGTCCTTCTCGATGCAGGTGACGGCCGCGTCCTGGAAGTCGTACGGCGTGGGCCGCGCCCGGTTGCGCATGCCGGCGAGCAGGATCGACGTCTCGAAGACGGCGATCGCGTCGGCGGTGCTGGCGAGGTACCCGTTGCGCCGGGCCAGCCGGACGATGTCGACGGACCAGCCGAGCAGCTCCTCCTCGTCGAACCCGTGCAGGTCGGGCGGGCTGGCCAGGAACTGGGTCAGCTGGTCGGCGACGGGAGCCGTCTCGACCGGCGCGGCGGCCGGGCGGGCGGGCTTCTTCTTGCCGCCGCGCTGCCCCTCGAGCTGAAACGTGGCGAGCTTCGACCGGCTGACCGCCTTGGCCCAGGTCGCCGCCGCGATCGACACCGAGCCGGAGGCGAGCCCGAACTGGCCTTCGATCGCCGAGTGGCTGGACGGGATCAGCCCGTACAGCCACTTCGTCGCGGTGCGTGGGCTGATCTCGAACGGCGCCGCGTCCGGTCCGGTGCCGAACTGCTCGACCCGGCTGGCGGCGTGGAAGGCGCCGCACACGTACAGGCAGTCGGCCCGGTCGACGCCGGAGGTGGCGAGGTGCTCTCGCATGCGGGTCCACATGTAGCGCTCGCGGTCCTCGTCGACCGTGACCCGCTCGGTGTCGCTGGGCGCCAGCCGCCGGAAGAGGCTGCCGATCAGCACCATGACCTGCCGGTACGTGGCGTAGTCGGCGTCGACGAGCGGCTGCTCGACGTACTGGTCCCACCACTCCGACCAGTGCCGCACCTTGCCGTGGTGCAGCAGGTGCGTCTCCAGCTCGGCGAAGCGCGGCCGCAGGTCGCCGATCTCGATGCCGACCGCGTCGCCGTGCAGCGCGCCGGCGTCCTCGGCGTCCGACGCGTCGGCCTCGGACGGCGCGACACCCGACCCGGCGCCGGACGGCTCGGCGTCGGCCGGGGCTTCTTCGCCGGACGCGCCGGAGGTACGCGGCTGCCACTGGAAGACGTGGTCGGTGGAGCGGTCGACCAGCACCAGTTCGACGCCGGGGGTCTCCAGCGCGTACGCGATCGCCTGGTATTCGGCGGACGCTTCGGTGATCGGCGCGATGACGCTGAGCGGCCCCCAGTCCTTCGGGAACGTGTCCAGCTCCGACGCGAACGCCTGCAACGCCACCGGCAGCCGGCAGTTGCGCAGCTCCGTCAGCAGCGGTGCCAGGTCCTCGCACAGCTCCAGGTAGATCACCTTGGGCTGCTTCTCGCGCAGCCTGCGGACCATGGCGAGGGCGGACGCCGGCGAGTGGTGGCAGACCGGGAAGATCTCCAGCTCCTCGCGCAGCGCCCGGTCGACGTCGTCCACGATCCCGGAGAGGATCCCGGGCACGGCGCCGGGCGAGCCGGCGAACGCGGTCGCCGCCTCGACCAGCTGCTGCCGCAAGGCCCCGAACGGCTCGCTCATGACAAGGTGGCGATCGCCTCGCGGCCGCCTTCGAGGAAGGCCGGCCAGTCCCCGCCGTCCTGCTTGCTGCGCGGCTCGACGACGCCGTGCCAGTACTTGTTGAGAATCGCGAGGTCCTCGGGGCTGCGGCGGGCGAGCGACCCGACGAGCGAACCGGCGAGGGTCTGCGCCCGCAGGGTCCGGTCGCCGAAGAACGTGCTGTGCAGGATCGCGTCCTCCAGCACGCCGATCTGCTCGGCGGTCGACAGCGCCGACTCGAGCTTCTCGTCGTCACTGGTCGCCGATGCCGCCGCGGTGCGGAGGTCGGCGAAGCTCTGCAGCAGGATGTCGAGCAGGTTGGGCGGCACGTCGAGCTCGATCTGGTGCCGGCGCAGCAGCTCCGTGGTGCGGAACCGGACGATCTCCGCCTCGCTGCGCTTGTTGGTCACGACGGGGATGCGCACGAAGTTGAACCGGCGCTTGAGGGCCGACGACAGGTCGTTGACGCCGCGGTCCCGGCTGTTCGCGGTCGCGATGATCGAGAAGCCGGGCTGCGCGAACACGATGTTGTCGTCGTCGAGCTCGGGGATCGACACGTACTTCTCGGACAGGATCGAGATCAGCGCGTCCTGCACGTCGCTGGTGGAGCGGGTCAGCTCCTCGAACCGGCCGATGACGCCCCGCTCCATCGCCGTCATGATCGGCGACGGGATCATCGACGCGCGGGACTGGCCCTTGGCGATGACCATCGAGACGTTCCACGAGTACTTGATGTGGTCCTCGGTCGTGCCGGCGGTGCCCTGCACGACGAGCGTCGAGTTGCGGGAGATGGCCGCCGCGAGGAGCTCGGCGAGCCAGCTCTTGCCGGTGCCGGGGTCGCCGATGAGCAGCAGGCCGCGGTCGGACGCGAGCGTCACGATGCTGCGCTCGACGAAGCTGCGGTCGCCGAACCACTTCTGCGACACCTCACGGTCGAGGCCGTCCGCGCGCTCCGAACCGAGCACGAACAGGCGGACCATCTTGGGGCTCAACCGCCACGAGAACGGCTTCGGCCCGTCGTCGATCGACTCGAGCCAGTCGAGCTCATCGGCATACTTGACCTCGGCGGGGGCGCGGAGCATGTCGGTCATGTCGGGTCTCCTATGCGAGGAAGTTCTTGAGTTCGGTGATGAGCTTGCGGATGTGGCCGGAGATCACGGGCGTGCCCATGTCCTTGAAGCGCTGCCGGAACCACGGGTTGACGCTCTGCTGGCCGCCGCTGCTGACGGAGCCGATCGGGATGAACCTGACGCCGGAGCGGTGCACCGCCTGGATGCCTTCCAGCAGCGGCTGCGACCGGTCGAACTCGTAGAAGTCCGAGATCCAGACCATCACCGTGTTGCTCGGGTCGGCGATCTTCGGACGGGCCATCGCCATCGCGACCGGCCCGTCGTTGCCGCCGCCGAGCCGCGTGCGCAGCAGCACCTCGAACGGGTCGTGCACCCACGGCGTCAGGTCCAACGCCCGCGTGTCATAGGCGATCAGGTGCACGTCGACCTTCGGCAGCCCCGCGAAGATCGACGCGAGGATGGTGCAGTTGACCATCGAGTCGACCATCGAACCGGACTGGTCGACCACGACGATGAGCCTCGCCGGCGTGGTGCGCTTCGCGGTCTGCCGGTAGAAGAGGCGGTCGACGTAGAGCCGCTCGTCGTCGGGGCTCCAGTTGGTCAGGTTCTTCCAGATGGTGCGCTCGAGGTCGAGGTTGCGGTAGATCCTCTTCGGCGGCACGGACCGGTCGATCACGCCGGCGCTGCTCTGCTGCACCTGGGTGCGCAGCACCTCGGCGACCTCGTCGACGAACCGGCGGATCAGCGCCTTCGCGTTGGCGAGGGCGACGCCGGACAGGTTGCTCTTGTCGCGCAGCAGCTGCTCGATGAGCGACATGCTCGGCGTCAGCTGCTTGGCGAGCGCCGGGTTGGCCAGGACCTCCCGCAGGTGCATCCGCTTGACCAGGTCACCTTCGAGCCCGCCCAGCACCCCGGCGAGCCCGCCGGCGTTGGGCTTGCCGCGCAGCTCCCCTGGCTTCATGCCGAGCGCCCGCTCGAACCACCCGGCGTCGGCCTGCCAGTTGGCCAGCTGCCCGGCGCTCACACTGCCGCTGCCGGTCGCGAACACGTTGATCAGCAGCTTGGACACCAGCGCCGCCCGCCGCACCTCGTCACCCGCCGCGCCCACCACGCTCAGCGAGGTGCCCGAAGCCGCGCCTGCCGGGGTGCCTGGCAACGCCGCTGCTCCAGCGCCCCCCGAAGCGTCTTCCCCGGCGCCCGCCGAAGCGTCTTCCCCGGCGCGCGGCGAGTCGTCTTCCCCGGCGCCCGCCGGGGCTTCCGGCCCGGTGCCGGCCGAACCGCTCGATGACGCGCCGGGTGCAGTGCCCGCCGAACCGTCCGAGGGCGACCCCGGTCCAGAACCCACTACAGCGCCCGGCCCGGTAGCCGCAGCAGAGCCCGGCCCAATGGCCGCGGCAGCGCCCGGCCCAGTGGCCGCGGCAGAGCCCGGCCCAGTGGCCGCGGCAGAGCCCGGCCCAGTGGCCGCGGCAGCGCCCGCCGGCGGGCCCGAGGGCGAGCCCGGCGCAGCGCCCACGGAGGCGCCCGGACCAGTAGCCACCGAAGGCCCCGCCGGAGTGCCCGAGGTCGGGTCGGCCGGGGTCATCAGGCCGTCGAAGGCGCCGGCCAGCTCGGGATGGCGCTGGACCAGGTTGTCGACGGAGACGGCGGGGTCGAGCAGCGCCGGGGGCAGGCCGATGTCCTCGACGATGGCGACGCTCGCCGCCTCCAGCGCCTGTTGCTCGTCGGTCTGGAAGACCCGGGACAGCATCCGCCAGTAGAGGACCTGGCGACGGTTCTCGTCGCTCATCGGCGCAGCAACCTTCCGGCCCGCTCGCGCAGGACGGCGACCGCGTCGCCGGCCGCGGCGGCCGCCTTGACGACCTTCGGGTCGGTGGGGCCGAGGGCCCAGTCGGTGGTGTGGGTCGCCACGGGCTGGCGCTTGACCATGGTGAGGACCGCGACCGGCTGCAACGACCAGCCGCCGTCCCACCGCAGCAGGCCGATGCAGGCCTGCGAGGCGGCGACGAGCTGCGGGGTCAGCGGCCCGCACGACGGCAGCCGCGTCGTGTCGACGGCGATCGTCTGGTCGCCGAGCGTGAACGTGCCGCCGTCGGCCGCATAGCCCTCGACGAGGACGGGCTCGCCGATGCGGGCCGGGTGGCGCTCCAGCGGCGGCACCGCCGGTGCGACCGCGCCGGGCAGCAGCACCCGGGCGGTGGCGAACGGGTCGGCGGGCGGCCCGGCCTTGGCCTGCGCGTCGCTCCAGACCAGGTCGCCGCTGTCGAGCAGCGGCAGGTCGGTGACGTCGAGGGTCAGCCGCTCCGCGAGGGCGCCGAGCAGCACCGGGTGCCCCGCGAACAGCCGCCACACGGCCGGCCCGACGATCGTGTCGACCTTCGCGGCGGCGACGCTGGTGCGCACGAGGCGCGGCGCGGCGCCGGGGGTCTCGAGGATGCCGTGCACCTGGATCTGCACGGCGGTCGCGTGCTCGTGGACGTCGGCGCCGAGCAGCAGGAGCCGGCCGCTGACCGGCTCGGACGCGGTGGCCCGGCCGCCGTCCTGGGCCAGGAGCATCGCGCGGCTCCACAGGTCGCCCCAGCGCCGCAGCGGCAGCCGGTCCATGGTGGCGATCGGGCTGCACGCGCGCAGCTCCGCGGCGAGCCCGTCGAGCAGCGTCGCGAGGCGGCGCAGCCGCGGCTCGGCGAGGGTCGCCGCGATGATCTGGCCGGCGGTGGTGACCAGGTCGTGGTCGACGCCGCGCCAGCCGGTGATCGCGAGCTCCCGCAGCCAGGAGCGGCTGCCCGCGAGCAGGTTGCCGGCGGCCGCGACGTCGCCGCCGGCGCGGGCGGGCCACGCCGGCCGGGTGCGGCCGAGCGCCGCGTCGGCCTGGGCGAGCAGCGCGTCGTGGACGGCGCCGAACAGCGCCGACCGGGCGCCGGCCAGGGCGAGCAGGTGCTCGTCGGAGATCGACCCGGCGGCGATCTTGTCAGCGGCCTCGGCGACCCTGTCGCGCAGCGGGCTGCCGGCGAACGCGTCGGCGAGGCCCGTGAACACGGACGGGGAGACCCTGGCGAGCCCGTCGGCGAGGGCCTGGTCGACGGAGCCGGCCAGGTCGAGGGCCTCGGGCACGCCCGGGGCGGGGTCGGCGAGCAATGCGCCGAGCTGGGTCTCAAGCATCAGCGCACCACCCGGCCGGACCCGGGGCCGCCGACGGACGAGCCGCCAGGTCAGGTGCCCCGGGCGCACCCGGCGCGATCTCAAGCAGCAGCGGACCACCCGGCCGGGACGGGAGCCCCGGGGCACGCCCGGAGTGGGTCTCAGGCATCATCATCGGGCCGCCCCGACCGACGGGAACCAGTGCAGCTCGGGCACGGGCTGCGTGGTGTCGGGCAGCTCCAGATAGGCCAGGTGGCGCAGGAAGCTGCTGAACACGGTCGCCGCGGGGGACGGCTCGTGGTGCGCGCGCAACGCGCCGGCGAGGCTCGCGCCCGGCTCGGCGTCGATGCGCAGATAGCGGGCGACCCGGTCGGCGCCATACTGCAGCACCGCCTCGTCGAGCAGCGCCTGCAGGTGCTTGCACGGATAGGACCCGCGCAGCCCGCCGCAGGGGCGGTTGTTGTTGGTGCTGCAGCTCAGGCCGTGGCTGCCGGCCCCGATCGAGGAGACATAGACCCGCTCCACGTCGGAGCCGCTCGACACGACCCCCTGCAACCGCCCGTCGGCCAGCTCGACGAACGGCACCTTGGCCAGCTTGCGCGGCTTCACCGGCGGGATGATGGGCGCTACCGAGCGCCGCTCAACGTCCACAGCCATCGACCTCCAGCGTCGGACGATCCTTGACGCCGGTAGTTCTACAGCATCGGTACGACAAAATTTCCGACGGCGGCCTTCAAGCAGCTCGGGACGTCCTCGGCATGGTAAGGCCATTCATCTGGCTCGATGTTAGCGAGGAAGTTGGCGTAGACGGCGGCGCCGAGCAGCGGGGCCACAGGGCGCAGCAGCGTCACCGCCCGTGACGGGTCGCAGCCGGGCACGGCGGCGCGCCACAACGAGGACCACCGCGCCAGCAGCGCCTCGGACGACTCGAGACCGCCGCACAGCCGGAGGATGTCGAACCCGGGATGCCCGAGGTAGGCGTCGCCCCAGTCCAGCACCGCCGGCGGTACATGAGCCGCAGAACGAACGTTGCCGGGGTGGAAGTCACCGTGGACGAGCGTCTCCGGCACCCCGCACGCGGCAACGGCCGACAGCCGCGTGGGCAGCGCGTCGAGGACCGCCTCGAGCCCGTCGATCCGGCCGAGCCAGGGGGTGGCGGCCGCGGTGATCTGCTCCAGGAGGAGGCCGCCGCGGCGGTCGAGGATGCCGGGCAGCACCGGCTGGTCCCGCAGGAACCGCAGCTGGAGGTCGTGCAGCAGGTCGACCATCGGCAGCCGGTCGGCCTCGGGCGCGCCGAAGCGGTCCTCGCCGTCCAGGTGCGACAGGAGCTGGCGGCCCTCGCCGTCGGCGGCGAGCAGGGTCGGCGCGGCGCCGGGCGCCACCGCGTTGAGCCAGCTCAGCACGGCGGTCTCGGCACGCAGGAAGGCGGGCAGCTCCTTGAGCCACACCGTGCCGCCGCCGGTCTCCAGCCGCCACAGCGACGACAGGTTCCAGGTCTTCACCTGTACCATGTCCGAAATTTCGGAAATATGTGACGAAGCCCATTCGAGTGACCGTGTGGGCCCGCCCACCGCCGCGTAAGCAGCACGCAACGGATGCGACGACAACATGCCGGAGAACGGCAGCACGCCCGCGGGCGCGGAAGGCGCGGAAGCGAGATACGTGACCGACCCGCCCGGCTGCTCCGGCAGCGACGTGGACAGCAGCCGCAGCACGGTGACCGTCACCCCGAACCGCGCACGGGCGGCGGAGACCACCGACGCGATCTCCGACCACCACGGTATCTCGACCTCGAACGGCGGCAACGCGCCGAGCACGTCGCCGCCGGACGAGACGAGCACAAGGGAGACGGTCCTCATGTCACAGCATGCTGGCGTGCGCGGCGACCAGCCGCCATCCGGTTTCCTCGGCGAAGGCCCAGGTCCGCGTGTACCGCATCCGCGCCGCGAACGAGGTGCCCTTGAACGTGCCGGCGAGCTGACCCAGGAAGCAGGTCACCCCGGTCCGGTCGTGGACGAGGACGATCAGGTCCTCCTCCTCGACCTTCGTGACCTTCTGCTCGCCGGAGCGGTGCAGGTGGAGGTCGTCGCCCTTGCCGTACAGCAGCCCGTCGGGGCCGGTGAAGACCAGGCGCTCGTCGAGCACCTCGTCCAGCACCGCCACGTCGCCGACCAGCTGCGCGGCCTGCAGGCGGCGCTCGGCGGCCCGCAGGCCGTCCTCCGACGGGGCCGTCACAGCGAACGCGCCAGGCGGTCCGCGACCAGGCGGGTGAAGCGCGCGGGATCCGCGAGCTCCCCGCCCTCGGCGAGCAGTGCCACCCCGTGCAGCAGCTCCGCGGTCTCCACGAGCCCCTCGTCGTCAGGCGCGGCCGAGAACGCCGAGCGCAGCCCCGTGACCAGCGGATGCGTCGGGTTCAGCTCCAGGATCCGCTTGGTGCGCGGCAGCTCCTGCCCCATCGCGCGGTACATCTTCTCCAGCGTCGGCGTGATGTCGTGCTCGTCGCCGACGATGCAGGCCGCCGACGTGGTGAGCCGCGAGGACAGCCGCACGTCCTTCACGTCGTCCTGGAGCTTCTCGCCGAGCCACTTGAGCAGCGGCGCGAACTCCTCCTGCTGCTCGGCCGGCGTCTCCGTGGCGCCGAGGTCGACCTGGCCCTTGGCGATCGACTGCAGCTGCTTGCCGTCGAACTCGGTGATCCGCTCGACCCACACCTCGTCGACGGGGTCGGTGAGGATCAGCACCTCGTAGCCCTTGGCGAGGAACGCCTCCATGTGCGGCGAGTGCTCGACCATGGCCCGCGACTCGCCGGTCATGTAGTAGATGTCCTTCTGGTCCTCCTTCATCCGCGACACGTAGTCGCGCAGCGAGGTCAGCTCGCCGGACGCGGTCGACGGCAGGAGGAGCAGGTCGAGCAGGGCGTCGCGGTTGTCGGCGTCGTCGATCAGGCCTTCCTTGAGCGCCCGGCCGAACTCGCCCCAGAACCCGAGGTACTTCTCCTTGGACTCGCGCATCTCGGTCAGCGTCGAGAGCACCTTCTTCACCAGGCGCCGCCGCACGACCTGGATCTGCCGGTCCTGCTGCAGGATCTCGCGCGAGATGTTGAGCGACAGGTCGTGCGCGTCGACGACGCCCTTCACGAAGCGCAGGTACTGCGGGGTCAGCGCCTCGCAGTCGTCCATGATGAAGACGCGCTTCACGTAGAGCTGCACGCCGCGCTTGCCCTCGCGCATGAACAGGTCGAACGGCGCCCGCGACGGGATGAAGAGCAGGGCCTCGTATTCGAACGTGCCCTCCGCCTTCATGTGGATCGTCTCGAGCGGATCGGTCCAGTCGTGCGAGACGTGCTTGTAGAACTCGTGGTACTCCTCGTCGCTGACCTCGCTGCGCGGCCGCGCCCAGAGGGCCTTCATCGAGTTCAGCGGCGTGTCGGAGTCGCCGAGGCGGATCGGCCAGGCGATGAAGTCCGAGTAGCGCTTGACGATCTCGCGGATCTTCCGGTCCGCGGCGTAGTCGTGCAGCTGGTCGTCGGTGTCCTCGGGCTTGAGGTGCAGCGTCACCGAGGTGCCCTGCGGCGCGTCGTCGACGGGCTCGATCTCGTACGTGCCCTCGCCGGCGGACTCCCAGCGGGTGCCGCCCTTCTCGCCGGCCCGCCGGGTCACCAGCGTGACCTTGTCGGCGACCATGAACGTCGAGTAGAACCCGACCCCGAACTGCCCGATCAGCTCCTGCTTCGCGGCGGCGTCCTTCGACTCGCGCATCTTGCGCAGCATCTCGGCCGTGCCCGACTTCGCGATCGTGCCGATCAGCTGGACGACGTCGTCGCGGGACATCCCGATCCCGTTGTCCCGGACCGTCAGCGTCCGGTCCTCGGCCGAGACCTCGAGGGCGATGTGCAGGTCGGAGGTGTCGGCCTCCAGATCCTTGTCGATCAGCGACTCGAGGCGCAGCTTGTCCAGGGCATCGGACGCATTGGAGATCAGTTCCCGCAGGAAGATGTCCTTGTTCGAGTAGATCGAGTGGACCATCAATTGCAGGAGCTGCCGCGTCTCGGCCTGAAACTCCAGCGTTTCGCTGCTCACCTGAAATCCCCTTCCGTGAAGATGCCGCAGAAAAGAATACGTGGACGCTGGGGTAGAAAGGTGACCATGCGGCAGTACCTGCTCAGCGTGATCGAGCCCAGCGAGGGCGAGCCCCCGTCGCCGGCGGAGATGGCGGCGATCGACGCGGACGTGACCGCGTTCGACCGGGAGGTGCGCGAGGCCGGCGTGTGGGTGTTCTCCGGTGGCCTCCTGCCGCCGTCGACGGCGACCGTGCTGCGGCCGGGCTTCGTCAGCGACGGCCCGTTCGCCGAGGGCAAGGAGCATCTCGGCGGGTTCTGCGTCATCGCCGTCGAGGACCGCGCGGCGGCGCTTGCGTGGGCGGACAGGTTGATGCGCGCCTCGCGGCTGCCGATCGAGGTCCGGCCCTTCCGTTGACCTCGGTGGAGCGGGTCTTCCGGGAGCAGTACGGGCGCGCCGTCTCCGTCCTGGTCGGGCTGCTCGGCGACATCGACCTCGCCGAGGAGGCGGTGCAGGAGGCGTTCGCCGCGGCCGTCGCCCACTGGGCCGCGGAAGGCCCGCCGCCGAGCCCCACCGGCTGGATCATCACCACCGCCCGCAACCGGGCGATCGACCGGCTGCGCCGGGAGGCCAAGCGCTCCGGGAAGCACCAGGAGGCGGCGCGGCTGCACGGCCCTCCCGAGGAGGGTCCCGACCTGCTCCGGCTGATCTTCACCTGCTGCCATCCGGCGCTGTCGATGGGCGCGCAGGTGCCACTGGCGCTCCGGCTGCTCGGCGGGTTGTCCACCGCGGAGATCGCGCAGGCGCTGCTCGTGCCCGAGACGACCGTCGCACAACGCGTCGTGCGGGCGAAACAGAAGATCCGCGACGCCCGCATCCCCTACCGGGTGCCGTCGGACGAGGAGCTCCCCGCGCGGCTGCCGCCCGTCCTCGCCGTCATCTATCTGATCTTCAACGAGGGGTACACCGCCGGCTCCGGCGAACGGCTCGTCCGCGACGACCTGTGCGCGGAGGCGATCCGGCTCGGCCGCCTGCTGCACCGGCTGCTGCCGGACGAGCCCGAGGTCACCGGGCTGCTCGCGTTGATGCTGCTCATCGAGGCGCGGCGACCCGCGCGCACCGGGCCGGACGGGGCGCTCGTCCTGCTGCGCGACCAGGACCGCGGCCAGTGGGACGCCGGCCTCATCGCGGAGGGCCACGGACTCGTCAGACAATGCCTGGAGCTCGACCGCCCCGGCGTCTACCAGCTGCAGGCCGCGATCAACGCCGTCCACACCGACGGGCCGAGCACCGACTGGCCGCAGGTGTTGCGCCTGTACGACCAGCTGCTGCACCTGTCACCCACACCGGTCGTGGCGCTCAACCGTGCGGTCGCCGTCGCCGAGGTGACCGGACCGGAGGCGGCGCTGGCCCTGGTCGAGGCCCTCGATCTGCCCGACTACCACGTGTTTCACGCCGTGCGGGGTGATCTGCTCAACCGGCTCGGCCGCGTCGCCGAGGCGCGGGAGGCGTTCGGCCGGGCCGCCGCATTGGCCGGCAACGATGTGCAGCGGGCGTACCTTATGACGCGTCGCACTTGAAGAACCGTGACAACCGGTGGCACGCTCGAATGGTGAACCACGCAGCCTTGGCCGAGATCCTCGCGATCACCTTCATGGTCGCCGTCCTCGCCCTTGCGATCGTCGCGGTCCCGGCACCGAAGCGTCGCGACGGCGGCGACGCGCGCGGGATGAGCGCCGACCCGCGCGCGTGGCGCGGCGTCTTCTACGTCAACCCGGACGACCCCGCGCTGTTCGTGCCGAAGCGGCAGGGCGTCGGGTGGACACTCAACTTCGGCCACAAGTGGACGTGGCGGCTGGTCTGGTTGATGATCGGCTCGCTGGTGGCGTCCGTGGTGCTCAGCACGGCCCTGTCCCGGGACTGACGCTCACCCTTCGGCCGCCTCAGCCACGGGGCGCCCGGCGCTCTCGCCGAGGCGGGCGGCCAGCGCGCGCACCTCGTCGCGCAGCGCCTCCGGGCGCCTGATCGTGAAGTCCCAGCCGAGGCCGGCAAGCATCCGCGCCATGCCGTCGAGGCGCTCGGCGCGGCAGGTCAGCAGCACGCCGTCCGGGTGCACGGCGAGCGTCCCGACCGCCGGCGGGATCCGGCTCGCGGCGTCGGCGAGCTCCGCGCGCAACACCACCTCCACCTCGTGCCGGAACGGCACCGCCGCCAGCTTCCGCAGCACGTGCGCCACGGCGTCGAAGTCGGCCGGCGGCTCGAAGTACACCTGCAGGCTCGTGATCGACCGGATCCGGTCCAGCCGGAACGTGCGGATCTCGCCGCTGCGGTGGTCGTGCCCGGCGGTGTACCACCGTCCGTTGTGGACGACGACGCCATACGGGTCGAAGTCGCGCTCGGTGTCCTCGTCGCGCCACGACCGGTATGCCAGCCGGACCCGCCGGTGCGCGCGGGTCGCCTCGCCGAGCGCGAGCAGCTGCTCGACCGGAGCCTTCTTCTCAGCGTGTACGGCGGTGAACCCCAGCGTCTCGCGGACCGCCTGGACCCGCTCGCGCAGCCTGGCCGGCAGGACCCGCTCGACCTTCGCCAGCGCCGCCGGCGCCCCCACCCCCTGCCGTTCCGCGGCCAGCAGGCCGAACACCACCGACACCGCCTCGTCGTCGGTCAGCATCAGCGGCGGCAGCTTGTACCCGGGCAGCAGCCGGTAGCCGCCGTACCGCCCGCGCTCCGCCTGCACCGGGACGCCCAGGTCGGCGAGGGTGGTGGCGTACCGGCGGACCGTGCGGCCGTCGACCTCCAGGCGGCGCGCCAGCTCGGGCCCGGTCAGGCCGGGCTGCGCCTGGAGCAGCTCCAGCATCGCGAGCACCTTGCCGGTCGACATGTTCTTCTTCCTATCAGGACTCTTTATCAGGGCGGGATCCGCCCGGATATCGTCCTACGGTCGGGGCATGACGCACTTCATCCTTGTTCCCGGTATGTGGCTCGGCGGTTGGGCCTGGGACGCGGTCGCCGCGCCGCTGCGCTCCGCCGGCCACGACGTGACCGCGCTGAGCCTCGACCTGCGCGCGGGCGCCACCCTCGACGACCACATCTCGCAGGTCACCGCCGCCGTCGCGGATGCCGCGGAGGTGGTACTGGTGGGCCACAGCTACGGCGGCCTGCCGGTCCGCGGCGCGGCGGACCTTGTGAAGGTTTCACGAGTGATCTATGTGGACAGCGGCCCTGTGCCGGACGGCGTCTCGCAGGCCGACGTGTCCCCGCCGGCCTCCCCCGACGGCGTGTTCATCCCGCCGCCGTCATTCGATCCCGCCGACGACCCGGTGCAGTTCGCGGGCCTGCACCCCGCGCAGTTCACCCGCGCCGTCCCGCACCCG
The DNA here is from genome assembly GCF_040654975.1 of Dactylosporangium sp. NPDC050588. Taxonomy (NCBI): domain Bacteria; kingdom Bacillati; phylum Actinomycetota; class Actinomycetes; order Micromonosporales; family Micromonosporaceae; genus Dactylosporangium; species Dactylosporangium sp. NPDC050588. The sequence continues at coordinate 19,990 of NZ_JBFAJA010000050.1, forward strand.
CTGGCCAGCGCGTTGTCGCCGCTGCGGCTCGCGTCCCCGGCGCAGCCGCCGACCGACCTGATCTGCTCGACGTTCGACGCCGCCACCGTGCACCAGATGATCGACGGCGACCACCCCTTCTTCGCCGGCCTGGACCGCGGCGACTACCGCGTCCACGAACTGCCGACCGGCCACTGGCCGATGCTCAGCCGCCCGGCGGACCTGGCCGCTGTGATTTTGTTTTGCGCAGGTCGGCACGGGGATTGACGGTGTGTGCGGCGATTTTTTGTCGGGGGGTAGGTGCAGACTGCTGGCATGGGTCCGGGGAGTCGTGGTCGTAGCCACAAGCGCAGGCACCGTCAGCAGTCTGTCCACCGCCGCACGCCGCACCGGCGCGCTCCTTCGACCGCGGCCGGTCCGCCGGGTCTCTTCGCCGCGGTCGTGGGCGACGTCGACCCCCTCCTGCGGCGCATCCTCGGCGGGCCCGCCGCCCTGGTCCCCGACGACGACCCGACCGACGCCGAGTTCGCGGGCGCCGCGTTCGTGTCGATGGCCGCCCTCACCATCGGCGACCCGATGGCCCACGTCACGGCCGGCAGCACCCTCGAGGCCGTCCTGCTCTCCGACGTGATCCCCAGCTTCGAGCGCGCCACCACCCCCATGGCCCCAGCCGTCGTCCTCGGCCTCGGCAGCGTCGCCGGCGGCCGGGTCGCCGCCGCGTCCGCGGCCGCGGTCGAGCGCATGGTCGCCGCCGGCGCCCGGCGCCCCGTCTGGTCCCCGGAGCTCGCCGGCCCCCAGCGCGCGGGCGGCTGCCACCGCCTCGTCGCCGCCGACGGCACCGTCGCCGGCCTCGGGTTCTCGGTCGCCCGCGCGGGCTGGACCCGCTCCGTCGAGTGCTATCTCGACCGCGAGGACGGCCGCCTCACCCGCACCTACCTCACCTTCCTCGTCGGCGTCGGCTCCCCCGCCCACGAGCAGCAGCTCGGCGTCCGCCGCCACCTCCACGAGGCCATCCGTGCCGTCCGCGAAGACGTCCCGGCCGCCGCCTTCCGCACCTTGGTGGAGGACGCCCTGCAGCGCAGCGACCTCCACGACAGGCACCGCCCCACCCCGCTGATCGACCCCTTCATCTTCGCCGCCGACACCCTCACCTCCCCGATCGACGACGCCCCCGCCAGCCCGCTGGTCCGCACCGTCGCTCCGCTGCTGCGCGCCTGGATGCGCGGCCTTCCTCGCGAGATCCGCCGCCTCCAGTGACCCACTTTCCCCGACCTCTCACCCACCACGCGCCCACACCCGGCCGCAGACAGGAGGCCCTCACCAGACCGCAGACCCATGACCTGAGCCAACACCGCACCGCGCCCCGCACCGCACCGCGCCCCGCACCGCGCCCCGCACCGCGCCCCGCACCGCGCCCCGCACCGCACCGCCTCGCGCCGTGCCTCGCACCGCCTCGCACCGCGCCTCGCACCGGGGCCCCGCCCCGCGCCCCACACCGCGACTCGCACCGCGCCGCCTCGGCTCGGCTCAGCTCAGCTCAGCTCAGCTCAGCTCGGGGAGTCTGTCCCGCCCCGGGTGTCGGAAGCCCGCGCCAAGGGTGGATGGCGGTGTCGGCGGCTGCAGGCAGGACGGACAGCGGCGCCCAGCCGGGATGCCTCCGTGGTTGCTGAGCCGGCACCCGCGGCCGCCGCCGGAGTGGGTGGCGGTCACCGGACCGTGCGCTTCCCAGGTGTGGGCCGGCACCCGCATCCAGTCGCGGGGCAAGGCGTTCGCTGCCTGCCGTGCGTCCGCAGGTTCGAGCCGGTGCCTTCGTGGCGGCGCGGGAAGAAGGCGGCCGCGGACTCCCACACGTCCGCAGGCGTTGAACTGGCACTCGTGGCAAGGCGTTCGCTGCCTGCCGTGCGTCCGCAGGTTCGAGCCGGTGCCTTCGCGGCGGCGCGGGAAGAAGGCGGCCGCGGACTCCCACACGTCCGCAGGCGTTGAACTGGCACTCGTGGTCCACGTATCGGGATGCACAATCACGGTCCCCCGCGGGCGCCAGGCATCGGGCCAGCGCACACGCCCAGCCGCCCGGGCACGCCGAACGCAGGGGGCCGCACGTCCGCAGATCTGAGCCGGCATCCGCACCCGGCCGGCGGGAAGAGGCGATCGCGGCACAGCCGCTGAGCCGGCAGTCGCAGGTCAGCCACCGGGACGGAGCGATCGCCGCGTCCATGTGCCCGCAAGATGTTGCCCCGGATTCCATGCTCAGCCGATCACGGCCGGCACCGCGTCCGGTCGCAGATTGGCGGACAGGTCCGGCTGCCACGGTCCGAGCGTTCTTAATCGAAGGATGGATCCGGTCGTCGGGGTGACCAGAACCGTCCTTCGATCAAGAAACGCGGGCTCGCGGGGACCGGCGGGTTGCGGGGGCGCGCGACACTGGCAGGGCGCGGGGGTGGGCGGGCGCGACGTGAGGGATCGGCGGCAGTGGACGAGTTGCTCGAGGACGCGGCGAAGGTCGGCACCATGGGGCAGCTTGCTCGGGTGCTGCGGGAGCTACGGGTGCGGGAGTCGGGGCAGGCGGGGCAGCCACGGTTGACGTACCGGCGGATCGCGGCGCTGACGGGGTGGTCGCACGGGATCGTCGGGGAGTATCTGGCCGGGCGGGTGCTGCCGCCGACGGATCGGTTCGACGAGCTGGTCAGGCTGCTCGGGGCCACGCCGGACGAGCAGCGGGCGCTGGCGTCGGCGCGGGACAGGGTGGAGGAGCTGCGGGCGGCCGGGGTGCCCAAGGGGGAGGAGGCGCCGCGGCAGTTGCCGGCGGATCTGGTGATGTTCGCCGGGAGGACGGGGCAGCTCGCGCACCTCGACGGGCTGCTCGACCGGCGGCGGCGGGCGATCGTGGTGTCGGGGACGGCGGGGGTCGGGAAGACGGCGCTGGCCGTACATTGGGCGCATCGGATGACGAGCACGTTTCCGGACGGTCAGCTGTTTCTGGACCTGCGTGGGTTCGGGCCGAGCAGCCGCGACCCGGTCAGCCCGTTCGACGCGCTCGGTGTCGCGTTGGGGTTACTGGGGGTGCCGCCGGCGCAGGTGCCCGCGGACGCCGGGGCGCGGGCTCGGCGGTACCGGCAACTCCTGCGCGACAAGCGGATGTTGATCGTGCTGGACAACGCGTCGACGGCTGAGCAGGTGCGGCCGTTGCTGCCGGGCACGGGGGCGGCGCTCGCGCTGGTCACGAGCAGGTCGGACCTGACGGAGCTGGTGGTGGCCGACGGCGCGTATCCGGTGACGCTCGACCTGCTCGACGTCGGCGAGGCCAGGGCGCTGCTCGCGGGGCGGATCGGCGCGGCGCGGGCGGAGCGGGAGCCGGCGGCGGTCGACGCGATCGTCGCGGCGTGTGCGCGGCTGCCGCTGGCGCTGTCGGTCGTGGCGGCGCGGGCGGCGTTGCATCCGGACTTCAGTCTCGCCGCGATCGCCGCGGATCTGACGGGGGCGCGCAGCCGGCTGGACGCGCTGCGGTCCGACGACCCGAAGGCCGACGTCGAGACGGTGTTCTCGTGGTCGTACCAGCGACTCAGCCCCGACGCGCAGCGGCTCTTCCGGCTCGGCGGCCTGCACCCAGGCCCGCAGCTCGGGATCGCGGCCGCCGCGGCGATCGCCGGGCTGCCGCGCGAGACGGTCCTGCCGCTGCTGGCGGAGCTTGTACGGGCGCAGCTGGTGATCGAGGGGCTTCCGGGGCGGTTCGGCATGCATGACCTGCTGTGTGCGTACGCCGCCGATCTCACCCGCGTCGCCGACCCCGCCTCGGAGCGCGCCGCCGCGCGGAAGCGGCTGATCTCGCACTACGTCGAGGCGGCCACGGCCGCGGCGATGGCGCTCAATCCTTCGCGGGACCCGGCGGGGCTGCCCGCACCCGCCGCGCGGAAGGTCCCGGACGGGGAGGCGGCGGCGTGGTTCGAGGAGGAGCGGACGGCGCTCATCGGCACCGTGCAGCTGGCGGTGGCATGCGGGGCGGACCGGGAGGCGTGGCGCCTGGCCTGGGCGATGGCCGACCACCTCGACAGGAGCGGGCGCTGGGGCGACTGGATCGCCACGCAGCGGGCCGCGGTCGGCGCCGCCGAGCGGCTCGGTGACCGGGCGGCGCTCGCGCTGGCGCACCGCAGCCTGTCCGGCGGGTTGATCCGCAGCGGGCGGCACGAGGAGGCGCGGCGGCACCTGCGGGTGGCGTTCGACCTGTTCGTCGAGCTGGCCGACCACGCGGGGGCGGCCCGGTGCCAGCACGCGCTGGCCTGGCTGCTGGAGACGCAGGACCGGTTCGCGGAGGCGGTCGCGCACGACGAGCGGGCGCTGAAGCTGTTCGGGCTCGCGGACGACCCGGTCGGGCAGGCCCGGGCCTTGAACTCGGTGGGCTGGCACCGCGCCCGGCTCGGGCACCACGACGTGGCCCTCGAGTGCTGCGAGGAGGCGTTGGAGCTGCAACGGGCGCTCGGCGACGCGGCCGGTGTCGCGGCGACGCTGGACAGCCTCGGGTACATCCACCACCGCCTCGGCGACCATGACCGGGCGATCGAGCGCTATCAGGACGCGTTGCTGCGCTACGCGGAGCAGGGCGACCGGTTCAACGAGGCCGACACGTCGATCCGGCTCGGTGACACCTGGGCCGCGGCGGGCCGGTGGGATCAGGCGCGGGCGGCGTGGACCCGGTCGCTGAGCACCCTGGACGTGCTCGCCCACCCGAAGGCCGGTGAGGTGCGCAGCCGGCTGCAACACCGCGGAGCGGGCCCGACGACGCTGTCGGGCCCGCTCCTCCCCATACCCGCGAACTAAGTCGAAACCGTCACGCCCACAGCGCCGGTACGTTCGGTGGCTCCCAGCCGACCTGCGAGGTGTGGCCCTGCAGGCAGCGGTAGGACCGGCCGCCGTAGGTGACGGTCGCGCCGGTCGCGTACACGGTGTTCGGCGCCCACGTCCCGCCCTGCGGCGGGCTCGTCGTCGTGGCCGTCGCGGTCGGACCCGGGCCGCCACCCGAGGTCACAAGGGTCAGCCCGTACGCCTGAAGGATCTCGTTGACGGGCTGGTAGTACATGGTGCCGCCGGAGGTGCAGTTGCCCGAGCCGCCGGAGGTCACGCCCTGCGCCTGGGTGCCCGACAGCCACGAGCCGCCGGAGTCGCCCGGCTCGGCGCAGGCGTTCGTGCGCACGAGCCCGGTCACGGTGCCTTGTGAGTACGTGACGGACGCGTTCTTCTGCTGGATCGTGCCGCAGTGCCAGCCGGTGGTGGAGCCGGAGCGGCAGACGGAGGCGCCGACGGCCGCCTCGGTCGACCCGGCGACGGCGACGGTGCCGCCGCTGTAGTTGTTCACCAGGCCACGCGGGGTGTTTCCGGCGTCGACCTGGACCCACGAGTAGTCGTTGCCGGGGAAGCTCGACCCGCGGAACGTGCCGCTCGGCTGGGTGGTGCGGGCGCCGGTGGTGCCGCAGTGGCCGGCGGAGACGAAGCCGCCGTTCACGGAGAAGCCGATCGAGCACCTGGTGCCGCTGCCGATGTAGTACGCGTTGCCGCCCACCACGTCGATGTACGGCCTCGGATCCTCGTTGGTCGCCTCGACGCGGACCGCGGCCTGGTCGACGCCGGCCGCCGCCAGGAAGCCCTGCGCGCCGGATCCGAGGACGACGACGGAGTTGGTGGGCAGGTCCGCGTACCAGCCCTTGACGGTGCGCGGCGCGGCGGACGAGTGCCGGTCGAGCTTGGCGACGATCGCGTCGAGCTGCGCCTCGCTGCGGCTGACCAGGGTCGGGGTCGCGCCGAGGTTGCGGACGCTCTGCTGCTGGCCGGCATCGGTGATGCCGACGGTGACGGTCCTGCCGTCGGCGGCGACCCAGGTGCCGCCGTAGCGGGCGCCGAGGGTCGTGCGGAGGACCTGCTGGGTGGTCGCGGCGCGGCCGTCGAGGGTGAGACGGTCGCGGGCCTGCGCCGGGGTGAGGTGCAGGTCGCGTTGCATCGCGCTGAAGACGGCGGGTGCGACCCCGGCCGGTGGCGCCGCCGCGGTGTCGGCGACGCCGGTGCCGGCCAGGGCGTTGTGGGTGAGTACGCCGGTCGTGACCAGGGCGGCGGTCACGGTGACGGACAGCACCAGGGCAGTTCTGCGCATCGCAGTTCCTTCCCGGAAGTGCAGCGTTGGGGGTGCTGGCGGTGGTGTCCGGCATCGGGACGGGGGAGGCACCCGGCATCCCGACGCCGGAGATCGTGGGAGGTGCGCAACTGGCTTGTTAACTCCAGTTACCGTCGTTGTTGCGTGAACGCTAGGACGCGCACAGGCGGCTGTCAATACACAGGTGATGTGGGAAGGTGACGCGGTGACGGAGGACGAGTCGCTCGGCGCGCGGATCAGGCGGTTGCGCCTCGACCGCGGGCTGACCCAGCGGGAGGTGGCGGAGCCGCGGTACACCCGCGCGTTCCTGGCCGCGATCGAGGGCGGCGTGCGCGTGCCGAATGCCGAGACGCTCGCCCACATCGCGGGCGCGCTCGGGGTCGACGCCGACGACCTGCGCCACGGCCGCCCGGCGAACCTGGCCGGCACCCTCTCCGGCGAGCTCGCCGAGGCTCGCCGGGAGCTGTCCCGCGGCCGCACGGCCGAGGCGGCGGCGAAGGCCGACGAGGTCGCCGAGCTGGCGCGCCGGTATGCGCTGCCGGAGCTCCAGTGCCGCGCGGTCCACCTCGCCGGCGACGTCGCGCTGCACCGTGGCGACGTGGGTGCGGCGATCCAGCGGTACGCCGGCGCGAAGACCCTGCTGGAGCGGCAGGACGTCACGCTGCGCGCCGCGGTGGTCGCGCGGGAGGCCTACTGCCTGCAGATCACCGGCGCCACCGGCGAGGCGATCACGCTGCTCGAGGCCGAGCTGCGCGCCGTCCGCGCCGCGGCCGACCCCGATCCCGACGCGCAGGTCCGGTTGACGAGCGCGCTGGTGTACACGTTCCTGGAGCTGGACTGGCGGGAGCGGGCCCGCCGGCTGGAGCGGGAGGCGCTGCCGCTGCTGCCGCGGGTGCGCAACCGCGAGTGGCTCGCGCAGTTCAGCGTCACCGTCGCCCAGCTGCGGCGCGACCACGACCTCGCCGACACCGAGCGGCTGCTCGGCGAGGCGCTCGCGATCTACACCTCGCTCGGGCTCACCCGGGAGATCGGCATCTGCCAATGGGCGCACGGGTACGTGCTGCGCCGCGTCGGGCAGGTCCGCGAGGCCGCGGACCGCTTCGAGCAGGCCAGGGCGATCCTGCGCGAGGTCGGCGCCGTGCAGGACCTGGCCGGCGCGACCCTCGAGCTCGCGGAGGCGCGCCGGCTCGACGGCGACCTGGACGAGGCCGAGCGGCTCGCGGCCGAGGCAGCCGACATCTGCCGCCGCACCCTTCACCAGGAGTGCATGGCCGAGGCCGACCGCATCCTCGGCCGGATCGCGGGCGCGCGCTCCCCCGGGTCTCCCTTCGCGGACGAGCTGCTCAGCGCCGCCGCGGATCGTTACGAAGAGTCAGGGCTCGTTGCCGAACTCGTGACGACGAGCAGGTTGTTGGGCGAGCAGCGGCGGGCCGGGGGTAACGTCGAGGGTGCGGCGGAGAGCTTCCGGCGGGGGCTGCTCGCCGCGGCCCGGCTGCCTGAGGGCGGATCGCTGTGATGCGGCGTCGTGTTCGAGGGTGGGGCGCTGTGAGCGGCGTCGTGTTCGAGGGTGGGGCGCTGTGAGCGGCGTCGTGTTCGAGGATGGGGCGCTGTGAGCGGCGTCGGTGAGCGGATTCAGGCGCTGCGCACCGGCAAGGGGTTGACGCAGCGCGACCTCGCCGAGCCCAACTACACCGCCGCCTATGTCTCGTCCGTCGAAAACGGTCACCGCGTCCCGTCCAGCGACGCGCTCGCACACTTCGCGGCCCGCCTCCACGTCGACGTCACGCAGCTCACCACCGGCCGCCACCCCGGCGACGCGCTGTCCATCGAGATCGATCTGCTTGAGGAGGTGCAGCCCCAGCTCTGGTACGAGCAGCTCGCCACCGACCCGACCGCGCTCGACACCCGCCGGGCGGCGGCGGAAGTCGTGCTCGGCCGGCGTCGCCTGGCGGCCGGCGCGCCCGACGACGCCGTCGGGCACTTCGAGCGGGCCCGGCGGCTGGTCCCGCCGACGCTGGCCCATCTGCGGACTCCCGCGGTGGCCGGGCTCGCGCTGTGCGCGCGGCTGCAGGGTGATCCGGGCTATGCCGCGTACCTGCTGACGGGTTTCCGCGACGAGCTGCACCGTGCCGGGCTGCCGGATCCGGCGTCGGTGCTGGCGGTGCACGCGCTGCTCGCGCTGTGCCAGCACGACCTGGGCGAGGACGCGGCACCGGCGGCGTCGACCGCGCTCGCGCTGGCCGGGCCCGGTGCTGCGGCGGTGTCCGCGTTCGTGGCGACGGCCCGGACCCTGGCGGCGTCCAGCCATCTGCCGGAGGCGCGGGCGGCGCTGGCCGCGGCCGGGGCGGCGGTGCTGGAGTCGTGGCTGGCGGACGAGATCGCGGGCGCGTTCCGCATCCGCGCGCGGGCGCGGCTGGCGGCGGGCGATCTGGCGGGCGCGCTGGCCGATCTGACGGCGGCGCGGCAGCGGTCGACGGGGCCGGCGGCGCTGGACGCGCTGGTGGATCTGGCGGAGGTGCACCGGGCGCTGGGCGATCCGACGACGGCACGCGCCCTGCTGTCGGCAGCGGATCCTGCGATCGCGCCAGACGCGGATGCTCTGATCACCCCCGGCACCGGCGCTCACGGCGGCACCGCTGGGGGCGACGGCGATGCCGATTCGGACCTCGAAGGCAACCGTCGCGACCGTACCGGTGGCGGCGGGTCGACGGCCGAGGTGCGCCGGGCTCGTGCGCACCGGGTCCATGCCCTGCTCAGCCAGGACGCCGGCGATCTCGAGGCGGCCGAGCGGCACCTCCGCGCCGCGATCGCCATCCATCACGGGACCGGGCCGCGGCGGGAGCTCGCCCAGCTCTCCCTCGATCTCGCCGACCTGCTGACCGCGATGCGCCGCCCCGACGATGCCCTGGCCGTGCTCGCCGACGGACTCACCGCCGTCGACACCCACGCCGGATAGCCGGGCAGGCCGCGGCCAGTCAGGCCGGCGCGGGCCAGTCAGGCCGGCGCGGGTCAGTCAGGCCGGCGCGGGTCAGGCGGGCCGCGGCGGGTCAGGCAGGCCGCGGCGGGTCAGGCCAGCCGCGCGGGGAACCCACCCGTCGCGATCGGCCCCCACGACTCGATCGTGATGCGCAGCAGCGACTTGCCCTGCTGGCGCATCGCTTCCCGGTACTCGTCCCAGTCGGGATGCTCGCCGGAGATGCACCGGAAGTACTCGACCAGCGGCTCCAACGCCTCCGGCAGGTCCAGCACCTCGGCGACCCCGTCGACCTGGACCCAAGGGCCGTTCCACTCGTCGGACAGCACGACGACCGAGACACGCTCGTCACGGCGGGCGTTGCGGACCTTGGCGCGCTCCGGATACGTCGAGATGACGATCCGCCCCTCCGCGTCGACGCCGCTGGTGACCGGCGAGGCCTGCGGTCGCCCGCCCGCGCGAGTGGTGATGATCAATGCCCGGTGCCGGGTGCGGAGGAACTCGATCAGTCCGGAGCGGTCCACGTCGGTGTTCGTCGCGATGGTACGAGCCATGCCTCAACCCTAGTCGCACCAAGGGTTGAAGGATTTCCGAACTGTGGTTAGGTCGGCTGGTGACCTCCGACGCACCTGGCTGGGACGCCATCGACGCCGCGCTCGACCGCCTCTACCCCGGCATCGAGCCCAAGCACTACGCCACGCTGCTGAAATGGTCGCTCGGCGGCCCGGATCCGCTGGACGGAATCAGCTTCTACGCCCGCGACACACCGGTCCCGCACTGGCACATCGTCAGCTACGGCATGAGCGAGCTGTATTCGGCGCCGAATCCAGACGCGGAATGGTCCGGCTGGGGCTATGAGTTCACATTCCGGGTGCGTCGCGCGCCGGGCGAGACCGAGCCGCCCGTCTGGGCCGCCAACTTCCTGCAGAACCTCGCCCGGTACAACTTCAGCAGCGGCAACGGTTTCGCGCCCAATCATCAGATGGACCTCAACGGTCCGATCGCGCTGGAGTACCAGACCCGGATCCGGGCGATTTCCTTCGTCGAGGATCCGGAGCTCGGCGTCATCGACACCCCGTTCGGCAGAGTGCGATTCCTGCAGGTGTTCGGGCTGACCCTGGGCGAATACGCGGCGACCCAGACCTGGAGCACCGAGGCCGTGCTCAAGCTCGCCGCCGGATACGCGCCGCTGTTCATCACCGATCTGGGCCGCACCTCGTTCACCGACATTCCCGCGTTCGCCGAGAAGGTCGCCGCCGGCCGGCGCCGCGACGGCTCCTCCACGAGCAGCCTGGCCGTCGCCGAGTTCGCCTGGCTGCCCGACGGCGACGGGTACCGCCTCATCGTCGGCGCCCACGCGGTCGAACGCATCGCCGCCATCCTCCGCGGCCGGCTGCGATTCGGCCGGACCCTGGTCGTCGACGGCCCCGACAGCAGCGTCGAGTTCTCCTCCGGCAGTTTCGGCCTCGGCACCAACAGCGACGGCACCCTCTTGAGGATCGTCCTGACGGAGGAAGCCCTCGACAACCTGACCGGCGTCCTCGTCCCCTTGGCCGGCGCGTCCCCCGTCCCCGAGGCCCCCGGCCTCATCGTCGACGTCCGCCCCACCCTCATCCGCGACAGCGACGGCAACGTCGTGGAGCGCATCGGCTGAGCCCTTCGCCGGTCCCACGGAAAGTGTCGGTCGGTTTCTTAGAATGGAGGCATGCTCGACCATCTTGGGATCCAGGTCGCCGACTTCGCTGCCAGCAAGGCGTTCTACGACGCTGTGCTGGCTCCGCTCGGCGCGAAACGCATGATGGAGTTCCCCGGCGTCGCCGGCTACGGAGTCACCAAGCCCGACTTCTGGCTCGGCCCGGTCACCGTCGACGTCGTCCAGCGCGAGGTCCACGTCGCGTTCTGCGCCGCTGACCGCGACACGGTCATCGCTTTCCACGAGGCGGGCGTCGCCTTAGGCGCCGAGGTCCTCCACGCCCCGCGCCTGTTCCCCGAATACCACCCCAACTATTTCGGTGCCTTCCTCCGCGACCCCGACGGCAACAACATCGAGGCCGTCTGCCACCTCCCCACCCCCTGACCAACAACGCCGCGGCATCGGTGAGCGGGGCGTCCGCCCCGCACCACAGCCTCGCCTGCCCACAACCCACAACACCGCCCACGCGCGACCTCAACGCCCGTCGTCACAACAGCCTCGCCTGCCCACAGCACCGCACCACGCCCGGCGACCCCGAACCTCAACGCGCGCGGGATCATCACGGCGGAAGCACCCAGCTGCGCCTTAACCACGCCGCCTACGCTCCACCAGACCCAGCCTCGGCACGGGTCATCACGGCGGAACGGCGCAACCCCTGACCCACGACGCCGCCCTGCAACCCACAACGCCGCGGCGCGCCCTCCCGCCTCCGAACCTCGACGCGAGCGGGAGGATCACGGCGGTATCACCCAGCCGCGCCACCCACGCGCAGCCACGCCCGACCCCAACGCGCGTCGTCACCACGGGGCCGCCCACCCTGACCAAGCCACCCACAGACCGCCACGCCCAACCTCAACGCTCATCATCGCGGCAGCACGGCAGACCGGCCCAACCCCCGACCGACAACGCCACGCCACGCCCAACCACACCGCTCGCGCGCAGCCACGCCCGACCCCAACGCGCGTCGTCACCACGGGGCCGCCCACCCTGACCAAGCCACCCACAGACCGCCACGCCCAACCTCAACGCTCATCAGCGCGGCAGCACGGCCCAACCCCCGACCGACAACGCCGCGCCACGCCCAACCACACCCCCACCACACCGCTCGCGCGCAGCCGCGTCCCAGCCCCAACGCATGTCGGCACCGGCGGGATCGGCCAGCCCTGGCCCGCGACGTGGCACAGGCGCCGCCGCGTCCAACCGTGACACGCGTCGGCGTGGCGGGACGGCCAGCCGCTGGCCCGCAACACCAGCCAGCGAGTCAGGCGGGTGAGTGGGGGGTGTCTGACATCGCGGCGGCTACCTGGCGTTCGGGGGTCGTGCCGGTGGCGAGGGAGGCGCGGACGCCGGCGATGTCGGCGGGGGAGCGGTTCTGGCTGAGCTTCCACTTGGCTTCGATGCGGGTGATGGCGATCTCGACGCCGACGATGGCGCGGAGTTGGCCTTCGATGAAGGGGCGGGGGGCGTCGTCGACCGACCAGGGGGACGGGCGGGCGGACTCGTGGAGGGTGGTGAGGCGGCGCACCAGGGTCTCGGTCCAGGCGGGGTCGTCGTGGGCGATGAGCGTGCCGTAGACGTGGGCGGTGATGTAGTTCCAGGTCGGCACGACGCGGCCGTGTTCGTGCTTCGTCGCGTAGGCGGAGGGGGTGACGTACGCGTCCGGGCCGCGGACGATGACCAGCGCCTCGGTGGCCGTGTGCTGCCACTGGGTGTTGTTGCGGGCCACGTGTCCGAGCAGGGCGCCGGCGTCGGGGTCGAAGAGCAGCGGCAGTGTGGTCGCCACCATCTGCCGGCCGTCCCACGTGACCAGGTCGCTCGCGGCCGGGCGGGACAGCAGCTCGTGGACGGCTGCCTCGGACGGGGCGGCGAAGTGCGCAGGCACATACATGAGCTCAAGCCTAGAGACCCTCAACAGCCCTGCCAGAGCACCGGCGCGGGGAGGCCCGACGCGGTGGCGCTCCAGCCGGCCACCGTGTGGCCGTCGCCGACGATGGTCGCGGCGGCGCCGCGGGTGCCGCCGGTGAGCATCGGCAGCGGGACGACGGTGCCGTCCCGCCAGATGCCGGGCTCGTCCCTGCCGACGCGGCCGGCCAGGGCGCCGGCGGCGGACACCGAGGTGGGCACGATGCGCATGCCGTGGTCGAGGGCGCCGGTGCGCAGGTTCCAGCGCACGACGACGGACTCGGCGGTGAGCTCGTCCTTGCCGTCCTCGCCGCCGCGGCTGGTGGAGGCGGAGCCGACCGCCCAGTCGCCGGTGACCGCCTGGCCCTCGCCGCCGCGGTAGCCGGACGGTAGCGGGAGGGCGGTGCCGGCGCCGGCCGCGGTCCAGCGGTACGGGTGCTCGCGGGTGCCGATGGTGCCGACGACCGTGCCGTCGTCAGCGACACCGGCGGCGAAGGTGTCCTTGCCGCCCGACTGCAGCAGCTTGGGGATGCCCTGGCCGGGGGGCCAGACGACGGCGCGGGCGGAGAAGTCCGGGGTGCCCGGGAGGTACGCGGTGCCGGCGATCTCGCCACGGGCGTTGACGGCGACGGCCTCGGACATGATCGCGCCGGTGGGGGCGGGCAGGTCCGCCACGGCGCCGTCGCGGAAGACGGCGGCACGGCGGGCCTCCAGCCGGCCGCTGATGCCGGCGACGAGGCCGGAGGCGTTCACGGCGGTCCCGGCGAACCCGGTCGGCAGCAGCCGGGGGGTGCCGTCGGTCCACAGGATCGTCACGGCGGGGGCCATGTCGTCGTTCGGGAAGGGGACGCCGAGGACGTACCGGCCGGTCGGGTCCGCGGCGATGACGGAGCCGCCGGTGATGCCGGCGGGCAGGGGCAGGGACCGCACCGAGCAGCCGTCCGGCGCGGCACCCGTGATCGCGGGCACGGGCGGCCGGGCCCCGGACGGCCGCAGGGCCACGGCGACGACAGCGACCAGTACAAGAGCGGAAAACGCCGACAGAGCGACCTGCCGGCGCCGGTGGGAGCGGCGGGCACGGACCAGGACGTCCTCGGCGCGCAGGCGCGAGGCGCTGGAGGTACGCCGGGCGTAGTCACGAAGTTGCTCGTCGATCATGACGCACCCCGGACGGCAGAAAGCGACAAAACGAAGATCATGGCGCGCTCCAGGTGGTCGAGGGGATCGCGCGGCGCAGGGCGGCCAGCGCATAGGCGGTGCGGCTCTTGACCGTGCCTTCGGAGCGGCCGATCAGCTGGGCGACCTCGGCGACCGGCAGGTCGCACAGGAAGCGCAGGACGACGACGACCCGCTGGCGCTCCGGGAGCCGGTCGAGGGCCTGCCGGATCAGCAGCCGCTCGTCGACCCGCCCCTCGCCGCCGGCCACCGGGCCGTCCGGGGCGGCGTCCCGCAGCAGGACCCGTGACCAGGGCCGCCGCCGGTCGGCGAGGCACACCCGGACGACCATGGTGTGCACGTACGCGTCGAGGTTCGACACGTCCGCGATGCGGTGCCAGCGGCGGTACAGCACGGTGAGCGCGTTCTGCACGGCGTCGTCTGCCCGGTCGCCGTCACCGAGGATCAGGTAGGCGACGTGGTGCAGCCGCGGGATCCGCGCCCGGACGTACTCGACGTACTCGTGCTCCTGTTCGGCGCGCAAGGGTGACCTCCACGAAAACCAACCGGCGTCACACAGGAAGATGCTCGCCGCCCGGCACGGGGTTCAAAAGTCGTGTCGGCGCCGTGTCGGTCCCGTGTCAGCGGGCCCGCGCACGGTGGTGGCATGACGGATCTGATGGTCGAGGCCGAGGGCCTCGTCAAGCGGTTCGGGGAGACGAGGGCGCTGCAGGGCGTCGACCTCGCCGTCCCCCGGGGCACCGTGCACGGCGTGCTCGGCCCCAACGGCGCGGGCAAGACCACCGCCGTGCGCATCCTGTCGACGCTGCTGCGCCCGGACGCCGGCAGCGCCCGGATCGGCGGCGCCGACGTCGTCCGCGACGCCCAGCGGGTGCGGTCCAGGATCGGGCTGACCGGCCAGTACGCGAGCGTCGACGAGGACCTGACCGGCCGGCAGAACCTGGTGCTGTTCGGCACGCTGCTCGACCTGCGCAAGCCGGCGGCGAAGGCGCGGGCCGCGGAGCTGCTGGAGTGGTTCGACCTGACCGAGGCCGCGGACCGGCCCGCGAAGACCTACTCGGGCGGCATGCGGAGAAGGCTCGACCTGGCCGCGAGCCTCGTCGGCCGGCCGGACGTGATCTTCCTGGACGAGCCGACCACCGGCCTGGACCCGTCGAAGCGCGAGGACATGTGGGGCGTCGTGCGCACCCTGGTCCGCGACGGTTCGACGGTGCTGCTGACCACGCAGTACCTGGAGGAGGCCGAGGCCCTCGCGGACGAGATCACCGTCATCGACCACGGGCGGGTCATCGCCAACGACACGCCGGACCGGCTCAAGCGGATCGTCGGCGGGCAGACCCTCGAGGTGCGCCCCACGAACCCGGCCGATCTGGAGAAGACCGGGCTGATCCTGGCCGCGGTCGCCACCGGCGGGCAGACCGCCGAGCAGACCCGCAAGGGCGTCCTGTCGGTGCCGGTCGCCGGCGACGAGGCACTCACCGAGGCCGTCGCCCGGCTCGCCACGGCGGGGATCGCCGTCACCGAGCTCTCGATGCACCTGCCCAGCCTCGACGAGGTCTTCTTCACCCTGACCGGCAAGCCCAAGGAAGAGGTCGCAGCCGCATGACCGCCGTAGCCGTCCTGCCCGAGAACAAGGTCCACAAGGGCCCGTTCCGAGGCGTACGCCACTCGCTGGAGCTCACGAAACGCAGCCTGATCAAGACCTGGCGGACCCCGGAGGCGCTGATCGACGTCACGGTCCAGCCGGCCCTGTTCATGGTCATCTTCGTCTACATCTTCGGCGGCGCGGTCGCCGGCGGCACGCACCAGTACCTGCAGTTCCTCATGCCGGGCATCCTGGCCCAGACCGTCGCGATGGGCGCCATCTCGATCGGCGTCAACCTCAACAGCGACCTGGAGAAGGGCATCTTCGACCGGTTCCGGTCGCTGCCGATCGCCCGTTCCGCGCCGCTCATCGGCGCCGTGCTGGGCGACGTCGTCCGGTACGTCGTCGTGAGCATCTCGACGTTCGCGTTCGCCTACCTGATGGGGTTCCGGCTGCACGCCAGCCCGGTGCACGCGGTCGCCGGCTGCCTGCTCGCGGTGCTGTTCGGCCTGTGCCTGAGCTGGGCGCTGGTGTTCGTGGGGATGCTGGTGCGCACGTCCGGCGCGGTGCAGGGCATCGGTTTCCTGGTGATCATGCCGCTGACGTTCGCGTCGAACGTGTTCGTCGGCGTGGCGACGCTGCCGGGCTGGATGCAGGGGTTCGTGAAGGTCAACCCGCTGACGCACCTGGTCGAGTCGATGCGGGCGCTGTTCCTCGGCACCCCGGTCGGCGACCACGTGTGGTGGACGCTCGGCTGGTGCGCCGCCTTCGTCGCGGTGTTCATGCCCCTCGCGCTAGCCGCCTACCGCAAGAAGGTCTGACATCAGCGCGCGGATGCGGTCGATGGCCTCGGTCACCGGCCGCTCGCGCCACCCCCAGCCGTCCCCGCCGGAACCGCCAGCGCCACCGGAGCCGCCGGAGCCACCGGAGCCGCCGGAGCCACCGGAGCCGCCGGAGCCGCCGGAGCCGCCGGAGCCGAGGGGGAAGTCGCCGCCGGGGAAGAGGTGCTCGGGGTTGCCGCCGACCCGCAGCCCGAGCGTCCACAGCTCGTCGGCGGCACCGAGCCCACCATGAGCCGCCAGCGCCGCCCCCGCGAGGGCCCACGCCCCCAGGATCGGCACGTCCTGCGTGGACAGCGCCTCGTCCCGCGCCAGCAGCAGCAACGCGGCGGCCCGGTCGGCGTCGTCCAGCCCCAGGCACAGCACGGCCACGGCGCTGCGGTACAGCACCCGCAGCTGCGGGACGGCCGGCTCCATCGTGTCGACGAGGGCCACGACCCGCGTCATGTGCGCCAGCGCCCCGGGGTGGTCGCCGTGCGCCATCGCCAGCTGGGCGAGCACCAGCGACGCCAGCCCGGCGTCGTGCTCCTGGCTGTCGGGCGAGCCCGCCACCGCCCTGAGCCGCTCCGCCGCGGCCGCGTCGCCGCCGAACGCCGCCCGCGCGTCGAGCATCACCCGGATCGAGCCGACGTCCTCGGTGGCGCCGAGCAGGTCCATGTGCCGTTCGCTGCGCCGCAGCCACTCGTGCGCGTCCGGGCCGCCGCGGGCGCCGATGCTCTGCGCGGCGGTGCCCATCCCCCAGTGGTCGCCGACCTCCTCGAAGCACCGGTACGCGGCGGTCGCGTCGGCGACGGACTCGGCGAGCGCGCCCAGGTTCTCCTTGACGGTGGCCCGGAAGTAGTAGCCGAAGCCGCGCACGTAGGGGTCGGGGTCCGCGATGAGCGCGGTCGCGCCGGCCGCGTGGTCGAGGTAGGGCGTGGCGAGCCGCCGGACCATCGAGGCGAGCGTCCACGCCCGGTCCGAGATCTCCGCGCGCCGCGTGCCGAGGGCCCGCAGCATCCGCAGGACCAGCGCGAAGAGGCGGGTCGTGTCCCGGACGAACGCGTTGAGCCCGGTGAACAGGCACAGCCAGGTGGCCCGATCGGCGTCGACCGAGGCGAGCGCGAAGCGGCGCCGCGCCAGCGGGTCGCCGACCCGGAACACCCGCAGCGCCCAGGCGACGACCTCGGCGTGCAGGCCGCGGACCGTCCACAGGTGGGCCAGGGGCAGCATCACGTCGACGGTCGCGGCGTCGTCCTCGTGCTCCAGCGCCCAGCGCAGCGCCGTGACGAGGTTGTCCTGCTCGGCCGAGCAGCGCCGGAACGCCGGCAGCTGTGCCGGGGACCGGAACCGTGCTGCGAGGTCGGCGGACTCGGCCGCCGCCCACCGGACCAGGCCCGCCATCGCCGCGTCGCGGGTGCCGGCGCCGTCGAGGCGCACCTCGCCGTATTCGCGGACCGTCTCCAGCATGCGGTACCGCAGCGCGCCGTCCTCGCCCGCGTCCAGGACCAGCAGCGACTGCTCGACCAGCGTCGCCAGCCCCCGGCGGACGTCCCGGCCGCCGACCACGGCGCCCGCCAGGGCTGCGGTGAACGGCGCCGGGATCACCGCCAGCCGCTCCAGCAGCTCCCGGTCGGCGCCGCCGAGCAGCTCGCGGCTCCAGTCGACCAGCGCCCACAGGCTCGCGTGCCGGTCGGGCAGGCCGCGCAGCGCGGCGTCGAGCAGCCCGAACCGGTCGGCGAGCCCGGCCAGGACGTCGTCGATCGGCATGTGCCGCAGCCGGGCCGCGGCGAGCTCCAGCGCGAGCGGCAGGTTGTCGAGCCGGTGGCACAGCTCCAGGGCCCGGTCCGGGTCGGCCGGCACGCCGCCGCCGGCCCGGACCCGCGCGTCGAGGAGGTCGAGCGCGGCGTCGTCCGCCAGGGTCCCGAGCCGGTGCACGACCTCGCCGGGCAGGCTCAGCGGCGCCCGGCTGGTCGCGAGCACGGCGAGCTCCGGCGCCTCGGCCAGCGCCGTCAGCTCCGCGGCGGCGCCGGCCGCGCCGTCCAGGACGTGTTCGCAGTTGTCGAGCACCACAAGACCGCGCAGCTCCTGTACGGCCAGCCGGAGCCGCTCCCGCGAATCCACCCCCCGCCACTGCGCCGTGCCGGCCGCGAGGTCCGCCGCACCGACCGCGGCGAGGACGGCGGGCAGGACGTCCGCGTCGGTGCGCAGGGCGGCCAGCTCCACCACGTGGACGGGCCGCCCTTCGGTCACGGCCAGCCGGGCGACCTCGGCGGCGAGCCGGGTCTTGCCGGCTCCGCCGGCGGCGACCACGGTCACCAGCGGCGCGGACGCCAGGGCCGCGCGCACCGCGGTCACGTCGCCGTCGCGCCCGACCAGGGTCGTCACCGCCCGCCGCCAGCCCGCCGGCAGCAGCGCCGTTCGGGGCTCCGCCCGCGGGGCGAGCTCCCCCCGGAGCAGCGCCACGTGCACCGCCGCGACCGCCGCGGACGGGTCGGCGCCGTAGCCGTCGGCGAGGGCGGCGCGCAGGCGCTCCACGACGTCGAGGGCCTCGGCGTCGCGGCCCTGCGCGGCGAGCACCCGCACCAGCAGCACCACCGACGGCTCGTGCGGCGGCTGGTCCGCGACGAGGCGGCGCAGATCGGTCTCGTCCGCGGGCACGCCGGCGGCGAGGGCGGCCTCCGCGGCGAGGCCGGCGACGTCGGCGAGGAGCGGGGTCGAGCGGTCCGGCACCTCCGGGAACAGCGCCCGCGCCGCACAGGCCGCCTCCCGCGCCCGCTCGTGGTCGCCGGCGTCGAGCGCCTTCCGGCCGCCGTCGAGCAGCGACCTCGCGACGACGGCGTCGACCTCCACGGCGCTCGCGGGCAGCAGGTAGCCGCCGGGGGCCGCGGTGATCGGCAGCCCCAGCCGCCGGGCCCGGGAGATCAGCGCCTGCACCGCGCCGGGCGCGTCGTCGGGCGGGCCGTCGTCCCAGACGGCGTCGGCGAGCGCGCCGACGGACACCGCCCGGCCGCGCGCCTCGACCAGCGCCCGCACCACGGCCGCCAGCCGTGCGCCCTTCACCGGCCGGCCGTCGACGGCCAGCTCCCCCAGTGTCGTGACGCGCATGGCTCGATCATGCCGGGGGTCCGGGCAGACGGACGCCCCGGGGGAGGGCCCCGGGGCGTCCGCCGCTACGTGTTGCCGGCCCGCGTCCTAGACGTGGGTCCACCAGTCCCAGGTGCCGGAGTTCGGCGCGGACTGGACGCGGTGCCAGACCTTGCCGTCACCACCGACGACGAAGACCTCCATGATCCCGTCGGCCCGCGTGAAGGCGGTCGGGTTGCTGAAGATCAGGCCGCTGAGGTTGGTCCAGCCGCTCCACTGGCTCGGGTCGGCGGCGTCAATCTCGGTGTTCGAGTACAGGTTGCCGTCGGTGCCCCGGATGAACACCGCGATGGTGCCGTCGGCGTTCTGCGCGGTCTCGATGTCGTCCGCGTACATCCAGTTGCCGAGGCGGACCCACCAGGCGAACGAGCCGTCGCCGTTCTGCAGCCGGTACCAGATCGCGTGGTCGCCGCCGATGGCGAAGACCGTGAGCCGGCCGTTGGCGTTCTTGACCGCGACCGGGTCGCTGAAGATCAGGCCGCTGAGGTTGGTCCACGCGCCCCAGGTGCCGTCGGCGGCCTGGACGCTGGTGTAGAGGTTGTTGTCACCGCCACGGGCGAAGATCTGCTGCAGGCCGTCGCTGTTGGCGATGATCGGGCCGCTCATGGCACCGGTGGTGCCGGGCGCGGCGGCCTTGGTGGTGATCGTGGTGGTGGCCGCGGTGCTGTACGCCGTCGGGCTGGCGTAGGCGACGACGGTGACGTCGTACGCGGTGCCGGCCGCCAGGCCGTTGATCGTGCAGGTGACGGCCGGGGCGACCGCGGTGCAGCTCAGGGCGCCGGAGCTGGCCTGAGCGGGCTCGGACGGGGTGGCGGTCGCGACGTAGTACACGACGGCGGCACCACCGACGGGAGCGGCTGCGGTCCAGGCGAGCGTCGCCGAGGTGGCGGAGACGTCGTCGTCGGCCGGCGGGGTGACGACCGGCGGGCCCGGCTTCGGCACCACGGCCGGGGTGACCGTCGCGGGCGTGGAGGCGACGCCGGTCGACGCCGTGCCGTTGGCGTTGATCGACATGACGCCCGTGTTGTACACGGTCGCGTTCGTCAGACCGGTGATCGTGCAGGTCAGCTTGTCGGTGATGCAGTACTTGACGACGCCACCGGCGATCGCGGCGGCCCGGTACTTGGCGACGGTGCCGGACGCGGGCGCGACCCAGGTCAGCGTCGCCTCGCCGTCGCCACCGGTCACGGTGACGTCAGTGGGGTCGTTCACCGTGCCCAGGATGTAGATCGCGCCGGAGGCCGCGGGGTCCGAGCTGAGCCCGTCCTTGGTGGCGGTCACCTTGAACTCGTACGAGAAGCCCGGCGCGACCGCGGTGCCACCACAGGTCACCGCCATCGAACCGGCGACGACGGGGCACGTGATGCCGGGAATGGCGACGCCCTCTTTGTACGCGTCGACCGTGTAGGTGACGCCCGCCGTCGGCGAGGCACCCCACGACACGGTGGGAACGCCCGCGGTGGTGGTGGCGGCGACCACGTCGACCGGCGCCTCGGGGCCGACACCCGGCGTGGCACCGACGCTGGCGCTGCTGGCCGCGGAGTTCGGGACCGAGTTGGCGCCGTTCGTCACGACCTTGAAGGTGTACTCCGTGCCGTCGGTCAGGCCGGTGATCTTGCAGCTGTTGCTCAGCGCGTTGGTCGCGCTCGTGCAGGTCTTGCCCGTCGTGACCCCACCGAGGTAGGCGGTCGCGGTGTAGTTGGCGACGGTGGACAGGGCGTTCGCCGCGCCGGTCCACACCACGTTGACCTCACCGGTCTTGCCCGTGGCGACCGGGGTCCCGATGGCGGGCGGGGCCAGCACGGGCGTCATCACACCGGTCACGGTGGCGTCGGCGACGAGCGTGGCGCCCTGCGGGTCGACGGTGATCGTGTACGTCGTGCCGGCGATCAGCCCCGTCAGCGTGCAGGGACCGCCGGCCTTCGCGGCGACCTGGCAGGACTGGTCGGGCGACGAGCCGGCGTCCGGGCCGTCCGCGTTGACGATGTAGGCAGGGCTTGTGTTGACGTCCGTGGCGTTCGGCTCGTCCGGGGTCACCGTGACGACCAGCGTCTCGTTGGGACCCAGCGCCGACACGCCGGTGACGCTGGCGAGGACCGCCGCCGAGGCGGGCTGCTGGGCCACCAACAGGGAGCCTGTCGCCACCGTCAGAACAACCGCCGAGCCGAGCAGGCCGCGTCTGGGCCCTGCCCGGCGGTCGCGCGGTTTGCTCACTTGAATCATTGCGTCCAACCCCCCGTTGCGAGGCGCCAGCTACGGTGCCGACGCGCCATCTCCTAGCAATGTAGGGCGGTGTTGTACTTTCCGGAGCAAATTAGGTAATAAGGCTCTTCGACAGGTGGCCAGCACTCTTCGTGTGCTAGTGAACACGTTCGGCTCACCAGCCGCGATCGGCGCGATGCCCGAAAAAACTTCCGTGGAGGATGTAGACATCGAAGGCGGCGCTCCGACGTACCAGGCGAGCGACGGAAACTGCCGTCGTCCACGCGAGGAGAGCCCGATGAAGTACGTCATCCTGATCCACTCGAACCCGCAGCCCTGGGGCCACCCGACCAGCGACTACCTCGCGGCCCACAAGGCACTGCCCGGCGAGGTCCGCAAGCGGCTGAACGCCGAGTTCGAGCAGGTGATGACCGAGTTGCAGGCCAACGGCGAGCTGCTCGGCGGCGAGGCGCTCGGCGACCCGGCGAACGCCCGGCTGTACCGGTGGCGCGACGGCGAGCCCCTCGCCAGCGACGGGCCGTACTCGGAGGCGAAGGAGCACCTCGCCGGCTTCTTCCTGATCGACGTCGACAGCCAGGCGCGGGCCGAGGCGGTCGCCGCCCGGTTCTCCGGCCCGGACGAGACGGTGGAGCTGCGCCCGATGATGTGGCCCGGCGGCGACGACCAATGACCGGTTCGGTGCTCGGTGACGTGTGGCGCCGGGAGGCGCCGCACGTCCTCGGGGCGTTGCTGCGCAAGTACGGCGACCTCGGCGACTGCGAGGAGGCGCTGCAGGACGCCGCCGAGGTGGCCGCCGCCCGGTGGCCCGTCGACGGGGTGCCCGACTCGCCGCGGGCCTGGCTGATCACCGTGGCCTCCCGGCGGCTGATCGACCGGGCCCGGGCGGACTCGGCCCGGACCCGGCGCGAGACGCTGGACGCGGCCCAGCGCCCGGCCACGACGGAGGAGGCGACGACCGAGGACGGCGACGACACGCTGCGGCTGTTCTTCCTCTGCTGCCATCCGGCGCTGACCCGGCCGTCGCAGGTCGCGCTCTGCCTGCGCTCGGTGGCCGGCCTGGGCGTGGAGCAGATCGCGGCCGCGTACCTCGTGCCGGCCCGCACGATGACGCAGCGCCTCAGCCGTGCGCGGATCGCGCTGCGCCAGGCCGGTGCGCGCTTCGTCATGCCGTCGCCTGAGGAGCTGCCCGACCGGGTCGCCGCGGTCATCGACGTGTGCCACCTGGTCTTCACCGAGGGCTATGCTCGGACGTCGGGCGAGGCGCTGCTCGACGTGCAGCTCGCCGAGGAGGCGATCCGGCTGGTCCGGCAGCTGCACGCTGCGCTGCCCGACCACGCCGAGGTCGCCGGCGCGCTGGCCCTCATGCTGCTCACGCACGCCCGGTCCGCCGCCCGCGTCGACGCCGCCGGCGACCTCGTGCCGCTCGCCGAGCAGGACCGGCTCCGCTGGCGGCACGACCTGATCACCGAGGGCGTCGAGCTGCTGGAGCGCACCCTGCCCCGCGGGCACGTGGGCCGGTTCCAGCTGCAGGCCGCGATCGCCGCCGTCCACGCCGAGGCCGCGACCTACGAGGAGACCGACTGGCTGCAGATCAGCGTGCTCTACGACATGCTGAGCAAGGTCGCGCCCGGCCCGGCCGTCACCCTGAACCACGCCGTCGCCGTCGCCATGGCACACGGACCCGCGGCCGGCCTGGCCATGCTCGAGCCGCTGCTGGACGACCCCGCCATGCAGCGTCATCACCGGCTGTACGCGGTCCGCGCCCACCTGCTCGACCTCAGCGGCGACCCGGACGGCGCGGTCGAGCAGTACCGTATCGCCGCCCGCCTCACGGCGAGCCTGCCGGAGCAGCGCTACCTCAACCGCAAGCTGGCCCGCTGAGCGTCACGGTGACGGCCGGGGACGGCCGGTGGACAGGCCATCGGGTAACACGTCCGGCCGCCGGCCCGATTTGCCGGTAGTGCCGGCTGCGCAACCCGGCGCCGATGGCCGAGCGCATCCTGTACATCGCGGGCATGCTCGACTCGTTCGGGCTCTCGATGACCGCGCAGGGCACCTCGGTGCCGGCGGCGTACCGGATCGAGACGGCCGCCACGGCGGAGGCGACCGGGGTGGCCGACGCGGCGGAGGTGACCTGAGCGCCGCCCGTGGCCGGGGTAACGGATGTGCGCGGTCGCACCACCGGACAGTAGGCTTGCGCAGGGTCGATGAAGAGGCCCCCCGCCGCTGGTGGGGGGCCTCTTCCATGCAGCTGCCGACGGAAGAGTGGCGATCGTGGCGAGTGAGACAGACAACGACTGGGTCGACCGGTTCGCGGACGAGGTGATCGCGGCGTCGCAGCGACGCGCCCCGGGCAAGCCGGTGGTCTGCGCGTCCGGCCTCAGCCCGTCCGGCCCCGTCCACCTCGGCAACCTCCGCGAGGTGATGACCCCGCACCTGGTCGCGGACGAGATCCGCCGGCGCGGGCACGACGTGGTCCACATCATCTCGTGGGACGACTACGACCGCTTCCGGAAGGTGCCCGCGGGGGTCGCGGGGATCGACGAGTCGTGGGCGCAGCACATCGGCAAGCCGCTGAGTGCCGTGCCGGCGCCTGCGGGCAGCGAGCACCCGAACTGGGCGGAGCACTTCAAGGCCGCCATGATCGCGTCGCTGGCCGAGCTCGGGGTGGAGTACCGGGGGATCAGCCAGACGGAGATGTACACGTCCGGCGCCTACCGCGAGCAGATCCTGCTCGCCATGCGCGAGCGCGCCCGGATCGACGCGGTCCTGGCGCGGTACCGGACGAAGAAGCCCGCCGCGGCGGCCGCGGCAGGCGCGAGCGAGGCCGAGGCCGAGGCGGTGGAGGGCTCCGGCGCCGCGAGCGAGGACGACGGGACCGCCGCGACCGGCTACTACCCGTACAAGCCGTACTGCGGCAGCTGCGGCACCGACCTCACCACCGTCGTGTCCTATGACGACGACACCACCGAGCTGACCTACACGTGCGTCTGCGGGTTCACCGAGACCGTGCTGCTGTCGGAGTTCAACCGCGGCAAGCTGGTGTGGAAGGTCGACTGGCCGATGCGCTGGGCCTACGAGGGCGTGATCTTCGAGCCGTCGGGGGTCGACCACTCGTCGCCGGGCTCGTCGTTCCAGGTCGGCGGGCAGATCGTCACCGAGGTGTTCGGCGGCGAGCAGCCGATCGGGCCGATGTACGCGTTCGTCGGCATCAGCGGCATGGCGAAGATGAGCAGCTCCCGCGGCGCGGTGCCGACGCCCGCCGACGCGCTGGAGATCATGGAGGCGCCGCTGCTGCGGTGGCTGTACGCGCGACGCCGCCCCAACCAGTCGTTCCAGGTCGCGTTCGACCAGGAGATCCAGCGCATCTACGACGAGTGGGACGCGCTGGAGAAGCGCTACACGGCCGGCACCGCGGTCCCCGCCGACCGCTCCGCCTACCTGCGGGCCTCCCGGACGGCGGCGCTGGAGCTGCCCCGGACGCCGCGCACGGTGCCGTTCCGGACGCTCGCCTCCATCGTCGACATCACCACCGGGCAGGCCGAGCAGACCCTGCGGATCCTGCGCGACCTCGACGCGGAGCAGCCGATCACGTCGCTGGACGAGGTCCGGCCGAGGCTCGACCGGGCGCAGCACTGGGTGAACACGCAGGTGCCGGCCGAGTCGCGGACCAAGGTCCTCGACGAGCCCGACAAGGCGCTGCTCGACTCGCTGACCGCCGAGCAGCGCGAGTCGCTGCGCCTGCTGCTGGCCGGGCTCGACGACCACTGGTCGCTCGACGGCCTGACCACCCTGCTCTACGGCGTGCCGAAGGTGATGGCCGGCCTCCCGCTGGACACCAAGCCGACCGCCGAGCTGAAGGTGGCGCAGCGCAGCTTCTTCGCGCTCCTGTACCACCTGCTGGTCGGCCGCGACACCGGGCCGCGCCTGCCCACCCTGCTGCTCGCCGTCGGCGCCGACCGCGTCCGGGCGCTGCTGTCCTGAGACGGCGGTGGCCCGCCGGGGTTCCGGCGGGCCACCCCGACACGGGCGCGGCCGGATCCTGAGCTGGCCGGCCCGCACCGAGCGCTTCCTGCTCCGGCGGGAGCGATCGCGCCGGAGGACGGGTCACCGTGCCGGAGCCGGCGGCACCTGCCAGCGCTGCTGCCTCGTGCCGGCGCAGCGGGTGATGTACGGCCTGCCGCCCCACTCCGTCAGGCACTGCTTCGAGGAGCGGGTGACCAGCGCGCCCCGGACGGCGTCCCACTGCTGCGCGACGGCACCGGAGCAGGCGCCCAGCCGCAGCGAGGCGTCCAGGCAGCGGCCCGCCGTGCGCAGCGTGCCGTCGGCGACGAGCGTCCAGGTCTGCGCCGCGGCGCCGGAGCAGCGGCGCAGCCGCACGGACGCGTCCAGGCAGAGCCCGGCGGACCCGACCAGCGGCCCCGACGCGGCGCCGGAGACGGCCGCGGGCACGACACCGGACTCGGCACCGGACCCAGCGCCGGACTCAGCACCGGACCCAGCGGCCGGCGCGGACCCGAGGCCCGCCTCGACCGGCGGCGGGAGGACGGCCATCTGCAGCCGGCCGGACGCTGGCGCGGAGTCCGCGGAGGGCGCGGACGTCGCGGGCCGGTCGCCGGCCGACAGTGCCAGGGCGGTCGTCGCGGTCGTCACGACCAGCACCGTCCACGCGAACGCGGGGTGGTGCCGCCCCGCCCGGCGATGCGCCGGCCGGGAGCCCGGCGATGCCGGCGGTGCCGGATTCACGAGGGTCATCCAGGAATGCCGTGGGTGGTATTCCGGCGGTTCGGGGCGCGCCACCGCCGGTGCGTTGTTGGGGTGTGCCGCGGGTGGAATCTGATGGTGCGCGATGACTCTCACGTATGGGCGGACCAGCACCGGAGACATAGCACGACCGTAGCGGCCATCAGCGATGACCGATCCCGGCCGGACCGGGTGAAACAGCAGAATCACCCTCCGTCTCACCCGGTCGTTGGAGCGCTTTCACAAATCGCCGCAGCCCGGATGGATCGCACGGAACGTCCGCATTTCCCGTGACCGCCGAGCGGTTTCGTGGAAATCGAGGGCGCGCGGACGTAGCGCACGGCGGATTTACACGGTAGAAACAACACGCTGGAGAGAGCGCTCTCACACGCGGACGCCGATGCGCCGCCGGCTCCTCCCACACCCCATCCACCGTGTACCTCACCCGCCCGCACGATCGAGAGGACGCACCCGTATGACGATCCAGTCCGAGCATTCCGTGAGGCGGTGGTCGAGCCGTCGCAACGTCGGCAGGGCGTTCGTGCTCAGCCTGGCGCTGACGACCGCCACCGCCTCGATGGGGACAGCGGCCGGCGCGACCCCGCCCGGGTTGAACGGCGGGTCGCAGGACCTGGGCCCCAACGTCACCGTGTTCGACCCGAGCACGCCGGTCAGCGAGATCCAGGCGAAGCTGGACGCGACCTACGCCAAGCAGGTCGACAACGAGATGGGCACCGCTCGGTACGCCTACTACTTCAAGCCCGGCACGTACGGCACGGCAGACCAGCCGCTGCAGTTCAAGGTCGGCTACTACACCGAGATCGCCGGCCTGGGCGCCAACCCGGGCGACGTCGTCATCAACGGCAAGGTCGAGGTGTACAACCGCTGCCTCGAGAACGGCGGCACCAGCAACTGCCTCGCGCTGGTCAACTTCTGGCGCACGCTGTCCAACCTGTCGATCAACGTCAACGGCAAGGGCCAGGACGGCTGCCGCGGCTCGGCCAACTTCTGGGCCGTGTCGCAGGCCGTCTCGCTGCGGCGCCTCAACGTCACCGGCGGCAACCTGTCGCTGATGGACTACTGCACCGCCGGCCCGCAGTACGCCAGCGGCGGCTTCATCGCCGACTCGAAGGCCGGGACGATCGTCAACGGCTCGCAGCAGCAGTGGCTGACCCGCAACAGCCAGGTCGACAACTGGTCCAACGGTGTCTGGAACCAGGTCTTCTCGGGCGTCGTCGGCGCCCCGGACGACTCGGCGTTCCCGAACCCGCCGTACACCACCATCGCGCAGACCCCGATCAGCCGGGAGAAGCCGTACCTCTTCGTCGACGCCAAGGGCAAGTACAACGTCCGCGTCCCGTCGGCGCAGAAGAACACCAGCGGCCTCTCCTGGGCCAACGGTCAGACGGCCGGCCGCACCATCCCGCTGTCGGACTTCTACGTCGCCAAGCCGGGCGACTCGGTCACCAAGATCAACCTGGCGCTGCTCGCCGGCAAGAACCTGCTGCTCACCCCCGGCATGTACGACATCGCCCGCAGCATCGAGGTCCGCTGGCCCAACCAGGTGGTCCTCGGCATCGGGCACGCGACGCTGACCGCGGTCAACGGCGCCACCCCGCTCGACGTCGCCGACGTCCCGGGCATCATCGTCGCGGGCGTCACCATCGACGCCGGCCTCAAGGAGTCGAAGGTCCTGCTGCGCGTCGGCAAGGAGCACGGCTGGGGCTTCAGCGACCCGAAGAACCCGACCACGCTGTCCGACGTCTACTTCCGCGTCGGCGGCCCGCACATCGGCAAGACCGACACCGCGCTCGAGGTCAACAGCGACAACGTGCTCATCGACCACACCTGGGTGTGGCGCGGCGACCACGGCGTCGAGGGCTTCACCGGCGGCGTCAACGGCGACAACCAGCGCTGGGCCACCAACACCGGCCGCTACGGCGCCATCATCAACGGCGACAACGTGACCGCGACGGGCCTCTTCGTCGAGCACTTCCAGAAGTACAACACCGTCTGGAACGGCGAGCGCGGCACCACGATCCTGTACCAGAACGAGCTGCCGTACGACCCGCCGACGCAGGCCGACTGGATGAACGGCAGCGTCAAGGGCTACGCCGGCTACAAGGTCAACAACAAGGTGAAGACCCACAACCTGTACGGCGCGGGCGTGTACGTCTTCAACCAGAACAACCCGTCGATCCAGACCGAGAACGGCTTCGAGGCCCCGAACACCCCGGGCGTCAAGCTGCACCACATCATGACGGTCAACCTGAGCGCCGGCGTCATCAACCACGTCGTCAACGGCGTGGGCAACGCGGCCGACACCACCATGATCGGCGTGCCGATCTACCTGGCGGACTACCCCGTCGCGTAACACCCGGCACCACCAACGGTGGGCTCATCGCGATCAGCGATGGGCCCACCGCTGTGTTTTCTGAAAGTTGCGCCCGTCGCCGCTGGCCGCGACGGCGCTCCCTTTACACCCCGCCGGGCGGCGTGGAACCATGCGGCGGCTGTTGAGAGCGTTAACATCGCAGGCGGGAGGCCCGGTGGCCGAGACCATCGTCGAGACGGCCGAGCTCGTCGCGGCGGCCCAGGCCGGCGACCGGGCGGCGCTGGAGGAGCTGACCGCCGCGCACCTGCCGCTGGTGTACAACGTGATCGGCCGGGCCCTGAACGGCCACGCCGACGTCGACGACCTCGTGCAGGAGACGATGGAGCGGGTCGTGCGCAACCTGCGCGGCCTGCGCGAGCCGGAGCGGTTCCGCTCGTGGGTCGTCGCCATCGCGTACCGCGAGATCCAGCTCCATCTGCGCAAGGCCCGCCGGCTGGGGTTCCCGCGCCGGCAGGAGGCGCTCACCGAGGTGCCCGACCCGGCCGGTGACTTCGCCGAGCGCACCGTCACCGAGCTGGTGCTCACCGGGCAGCGCCGCGAGCTGGTCGAGGCGACCCGCTGGCTCGACGACGGCGACCGGCACCTGCTCGCGCTGTGGTGGCACGAGGCGGCCGGCGACCTGACCCGCACCGAGCTCGCGGCCGCGCTCGGCATCGGCCAGCCGCACGCCGCCGTCCGCCTGCAGCGCATGAAGGCGCAGCTCGAGACGGCCCGCGCGATCGTCCGGGCCCTCGCGGCGAGCCCGCGCTGCGAGGGCCTCGCGACCGTCGTCGACGGCTGGAACGGCGTGGCCCGGCCACTGTGGCGCAAGCGGCTGTCCCGGCACGTCCGCGAGTGCACCGGCTGCGGCGGCCACCGGCACGGGCTCATCCCGCCGGAGCGGCTGCTGCACGGGATCGGCGCGGTCGCCGTGCCGGCCGTGTTCACGAAGGCGGCGCTGCCCGGCACGTCTCTGCTGCAGCTGTTCCAGCACAAGGCCGCCGCGATCGCGACCGTGGCCGTGGTGGCGGGCGGCGGCTTCGCGTTCGCGGTGTACGAGACGCCGGACGGGCGTGAGGCACCGGCCGTGTCCGCGCCGCAGGCACCCGCCGCCCCCTCGGCCGCCTCCCCGGCGCCGCCGGCCGCCTCTTCCGCGGCCCCGCCGGCCCGCACCACCGGCGAGATCTTCGTGTCACCGACCGGCGCGGACACCGGGGACGGCTCGATCGACCGCCCCCTGGCGACGCTCTCGGCGGCGGTCGCGCTGGTGCGGCCCGGGCAGACCATCACGCTGCGGGGCGGCACCTACCGGCCCGCCGACCCGGTCACCATCACGACCAGCGGCACCGCCGAGCAGCGGATCACGCTCACCAACTACCGCGACGAGGCACCCGTGATCGACGCCTCGCGCATCCCCGCCGACAAGTGGGCGATCACCCAGCGGGCGGACTACTGGACCGTGCAGGGCCTGGAGATCAAGGGCTCCCGCAGCCACGCGTACGTCTGCCTCTCCTGCAAGCACGACGTCTTCCGCCGCCTGTCCGTCCACGACAACGTGGAGTCGGGCCTCACCCTGCGCGACGACGGCACCGTCGGCAACCAGGTCCTGGACAGCGACTTCTACCGCAACCGCAACCCCGCCGACCAGGGCCAGACCGGCATCGGCCTGGGCGTGAAGTTCGGCGACGGCGACGGCAACCTCATCCGCGGCTGCCGCGCCTTCGACAACGCCGACGACGGCTTCGACCTCGGCGACTTCCGCAGCCCGGTGACGCTGGAGTACAACTGGGCCTTCGGCAACGGCGTCAACCGCTGGGGCGTGCGCGACTGGCAGAGCAACGGCAACGGCTTCACGCTCGGCGGCGGCAGCCCGCCCGCCGCGGCCGCGCACCGGCTGCGCCACAACGCCGCCTGGGACAACGTCCATCACGGCTTCACCGACAGCGGCAACCGCGCGGCCCTGCAGCTCACCAACAACACCGCCTTCCGCAACGGCGCCACCGGCTTCGCCGTGACCGACGCCCCGGCGACCCTGCGCAGCTCCGTGTCGATCGACAACGAGACCGCGGTCCGCGCCAACGCGGCCGTGCAGTCCAGCCGCAACACCTGGGACGAGGGCACCTGGACGAGGTCGATGTTCCGCACCACGGACCCGGTCACCGCCCAGTCCCCCCGCCCGCTCGACGGCTCCCTGCCCCCGACCTCGTTCCTGACCACCGGCAACGGCATGGGCGCCTCCATGTCCGGCGGCGACTGACCCCGCACGCACGGGCCGCCCCGGCGATGCGGTACGCGGATCTACCGAACCCAATGCATCTGATTTCGGCACGAGTGTGCTCCCGACCAATCGTGCTGTGAATGCTCCCATCAGGCCGGGAGTCCGGCTATCCAAGTTCAGTGCGTATCGTCGGATTCAGCGGTGAGGGCTCGACCATCAGGTGCCGACCGCCGTCAATCGACGGCGCACACCGATGTCAGGTCCATGTTGCGTGCACTGCCAGGATGACCAGCCGAATACTTCGTCGGCGAGTGGTCAACGAGTGGACTCGGACGGACTACGGACGACGGCCGGTCAACCGGGTTCGGCCCGGTATTGCTGTCGTGACGCCGATCGCTTGCGCCGGAACGGCCGAACCTTACTTTCGTGATGTTCGGTGAAGCTGAGGAAGTGCATCCACGCCTATGTAGCGAAGTCAAGGTGACGCGGGCCGCCGGCCTTTGCGCGGGTTCACCCCTCGCCAAGGCCGGCGGTGCACCATCAGCCGTGCCAGACGGTGAACACTCCCGCCACCAATGCGG
This sequence comes from Dactylosporangium sp. NPDC050588, assembly GCF_040654975.1. Lineage (NCBI taxonomy): Bacteria > Bacillati > Actinomycetota > Actinomycetes > Micromonosporales > Micromonosporaceae > Dactylosporangium > Dactylosporangium sp. NPDC050588. Next base: position 51,539 of record NZ_JBFAJA010000050.1, read on the forward strand.
CGACGATCACCCCGACGGCGCCGATGAGCGCGGTGACCACAGCTATCCGTCCGCCACGGCGTGGCGCCGGGGTCTCCACCTCGGCGCGCGGGGCGGCGTTTTCATGATCCGCGAGGCCACACACCGGGTGCGTCGTCACGTGTGCGTTGCGCGCCTGAATGACGAGAATCTCGCGCCCGAACACCTCACCGGCCTGGATCATGACCTCGCCGCCGGGCGGAATGGGGCCGAACGGCCCGGACCTGGCGCCCGACACTCGCCACGTGATCATCGTCGGCGACGAGAAGCCCTCTTGACAGCTTGCATCAAAATGGTTCACTGTGAATCGACCTCCTGCTTGATTCATGATCGACGAATCGCTGCGCATCAAGGGATGCTAGCGAGGCCCCGTCGTTCGATCTTTGGAGAATTGGTGACAGAGCGTGGTTCCGCCTGGTCCCTGGACGAGCGCCGACGGCGCCTCGCCGAGGAGCTGAAGCATGCCCGCACCCGGTCTGGCCTGTCGGGTCGTGACCTCGGCAGGAAAATCGGGATGAGCCAATCGAAGATCTCCCGCATCGAAGCCGGCGTTTCCGTCCCGTCAATGCCTGAGGTCCAGGCCTGGGTGGATGCGGTTGGTGCGCCGGACGACCTGAGCGAACTGCTCCTCGCGCTCACCGACGCCGCCCACGGCAGCATCCAACGATGGCGAAGCGAGCTGTCCGCCCAGGGCCACATCCAGGGCGAGATCGAGGAGACCGAGCGAGGGGCGGCCAGAATCCTGACGTTCCAACCTTCGGTCGTCCCCGGTCTCCTGCAGACGGCCGATTACGCCCGGCGTGTCTTCGAGTCGTTCGAGGAGGTGCCGTACGGGCCTGACGATCTTGCCGAAGTCATCGCCGCCCGGCTCGACCGGCAGTTGCTGCTCTTCGACGACACACGGACTTTCCTGTTCCTCATCACCGAGGGCGCGCTGCGCTGGCGGCCGGGGCCGCCGATGCTGCTCGCCGCACAGCTGGACCGGATCAGCACGCTGAGCACGCTGAGCAACCTCACCATCGGCTTGCTGCCATACGCGACCCAGGCGGTGGTGCCCTACTCACACGCGTTCACCGTTTACGAGTCGGCTGACGACGAGCTCGACGATCTCGTGAACGTCGAGATGATCCATGGCAATCTCCAGGTCCGGCATGAGCCGGATGTCGACGCGTATCGACGCCGCTGGGCATCGCTGAGTCGCCGCGCCGTGTATGGGGACGCTGCGCGTCGCCTGCTGCACGACCTGATCGCGGAGATGCAGGCGGTTCAGTGAACGGGAACCCGCAGGCCGGGAGCCGGGGCGGACTGAGGGGGCCGCCCCGGCACCCATCCTGATCACGCGATGTCGAACACGCCGCGCTTCACGCCGGCGACGAAGTCGCTCCACTCGCTCACCGTGAATGCCAGCACGGCCCCGTTCGGGTCCTTCGAGTCACGCACCAGGACCTGGTTGGCCAGCGTCGCAACCTCCACACAGGTGCCCGCACCCTCGCAGGCGGTCCGGAACTGCGGCGTTGATGCCTGCTCATCGAACATTTTTTCGACCTCTTTCTCGCGCTCTTTCTGTGATGGCGCCTGTCGCCGAGGTCGAATCTCCTGGGGAAATCTGTAACTCTTCTCCGCGACTCTCCACATGAGATCTGGAGGCGTTCTGTATGCATGTCGATGTCAGAGTGCTCGGCAAGATAAAGCTGTTCGTCAACGACTCCGAGGTGAATCTCGGCGACCGTAAACAGCGACTGCTGCTCGCGAACCTGGCAATCGAGCGGCGGCTCGTCGAAAAGTCGCAGATCATTGAGCGGCTATGGCCGGAGGAAGAAGTTCCCGAGAACCCGGCAGAACTGGTCTACAACTACGTCAACCGAATCCGCGCCGCGTTCACCAAGGCGGGCGTGGACGGCGCGGCGGTCCTCGCCACCTCTCACAACATCGGCTACGAACTCAAGGTCGCGGCTCATCAGGTCGACTACCACCGTTTCCGGGCCTTGCGGGCCCGCGCCGAAGTGGCTTTCAACGATCGTCGTGCAGACGAGGCGGCCCGACTCGGCCGCTTGGCGCTGGCCGAATGGGGCAGTCCCGCCGGCCTGCTCGGCGGCACGCCGCTGGAGCGTGAAGAACGCCAGTTACAAGGCCGAATCCGTGCCATGCAGCTGGACTACCGGGCGACGCTCATGCTCTGCCTGGACGCGGAGATGCGCTGTGGGCAACACCGGCGACTACTCCCCGAGTTGGCGTTGCTCGCTGCCGACGATTACGGCTCCGACGACCAGGAACTGGCCCGCCTGCGCATGCTCGCGCATTTCCGATCAGGCCAGAAGAAGGAAGCGATCATGGTGTATGTAAAGCTTCAGGATGTGCTCTCCGAAAAGCACGGAAGCAGCCCGGACGAGGAGACCAAGGAAATGCATCGGCAAATCAAGCAGGACGACGAGACACTGAATCTCGAAGGTGCGGAAGCCGTCGCTCACGCAGCAACCGGCGACGCGGCCGCCCAGGCCGCGCCAAGTTTCACCGGCACGAACGTCTACCAGACGGGTGAACACGCCAGGTCCTTCGTCGCGCAACACATCACATACAACGAAGGGTCTGATAACACGTGAGCGAGGCTCCGGACGAGGCCGAGTCGCCGGAGCCCGAGGACGTCGTATCCACACCGGACGTCGACCTCAGCGAGGGTGACTCCACCTCATTCGCCACGCAGTTCGGCTCGTCCGAAGAGAGCGCTGAAACGGCTCAGCCCGGCGGATCCACGGAGGCGGATTCCGCACCGAACAAGCTGGAGGACGCCGACCCCGAGCCGGATGAGGACAGCACCGACGACCGAGCTGCGCAGGCCGACCGGCAACACGGCATTCGCAATCTGAGCATGATGACCGGTGACCGGGCACGACTGTTCCAGGCGGAACAGATCAGCATCTTCGGTGGCGAGACCTCCGTGGTTCCCCGCTCCGGTGAGGTGCCAGGGCATGTGCTCAGCAAGCTGGTCACCGCATACGTCCAGCCCTCCTGCGCGCAGCGGCTGCTCGACGCTCTGCGTGTCTCACCCGTGCAGTGCCTGGTCGGGCCGTCCGGTTCCGGCCGCACCACGGCCGCGATCGCAACGGCGGCCCGTCACCTGGAACGCGTGGGTCAGACCGCGCGGGGCAATGTGCACATCCTCGCGACCGACGACATCTCGAGTATCGACGGATCGGCGCTGCCCGCGGGCAAGGCGTTCATCCTCGTGCTGCCGGAGAGCGTCGCGGCACCCGACATCGCCTGGTTCGGGTCCATCGGCGCCGACCTTGAGCAGCGGCACAGCGTGCTGATCCTCGTGAGCGTCAACGAACCCAAGGGATCTGCCGCACTCAAAGCGGATTGGTTGGTGCCCTACACGCCACCGCCGCTGGACGCGATCTTCAAGAAGCACCTCGCGAGCCGACCGCCGTCCCGTGTCGACGCGTTATGTGCGCTTCCAGATGTACGCATGGCGCTGCAGCGCTGCAGGGTCCCGCGGGACGCCGCGATGCTCGCCGCGGACGTTCTGGCAGACATGGCCAGCGGTCTGCCGGACCAGGAACTGCTGAAAGGCGAGCCCACGGCCAAACTCGGCCAGGCGCAACAGGAGCTCAACGAGGGCGAACTGTGGCACCGCATCCTGCTGGTGGCCACGGCGGTGATGTACGACCTGTCCGCGGGAACCGTGGTGCGTGAAGCGAAGCGGCTGGCCGAGCTGCACGTCCCGAACGGCATCCAGACGGAAGTGCCGAAGGTCGACTGGTTCAACGGGCCGAGATACTGGTCGGCCTGCGTCGATCTGGTAGGAGACCAGGCTGACAGTGGCGCCGGGCAGATCTTCCGGCTGGCACATCCGAGGCTGGCCATCCCCCTGCTGGAAGTCATCTGGCAGGACCACGTCGGCGAGCGTGACGTGCTGCTCGACTGGTTGTGCGGGCTCGGTGCGCATCCGATCAAGCGGGTCAGGGTCAAGGCCGCACAAGCCGCCGCGCAGCTCGCGTGTTACGACTTCGACGTCGTGGTCCGTGAGGTCATTCACGTCTGGGCGCTCAACGGTGGATTTCGCCCCCGGCAGTCGGCCGCGGTCGCGCTGGAAGCGTTGGCGGTCGCCGCGGAGGGCCGGTTCGCGCGACGTGTCCGGGGTCTGGTGCAAGGCTGGGCACACAGCAACAACGTCCGGCTCCTGGCGGCCGCGATGGCCGCCTACGGGACATTTCTCGGGGCGAAGGATCCGGACGAGGCGCTGGCCCGGATGGAGGAGATCGTCGGTGGCCGGGTTCGCCGGTGGGACGGCCGGCGCGACGCCTCCATCGATCACGTGGAGCGTGAGCTGGCCAATATCGTCCAGCGGGCGCTGCTGGACGTCTTCGCCGCAGGTGCCCAGGAGAAGGTCATCCAGGCCCTCGCCAGGTGGGCCGGGCTGCCCCACTGGCGCTGGCGGAAGGCGGCGGCGAGGTCACTGCTCGAGCTGGCCCGCAAAGAAGGCGCCAGCCGATGGCCGCTGCTCATCGAGCTGACCAGTGTCCAGGACAACCTCTACGACGCGGTGCTGGCCCTGTGGCGCAACGCCCTGGACGCCGGGCAGCGGGACGAGGCGCCCTGGGAAGCGCTGCGGCGCTGGTGCGATCAAGCTGACGAGCTCCGCGGAGACCCGGCCGCCGCGGAGTCCGCCGCACTGACCGAAAAGCTCCTCGCCGATATCCGAGCCAGTAGCTCGGCCCTGGCCGACAACCTCGATTTCCACCGACGCATCTGGGCTTTCCGCAAAGCGAAGCGGCAGGTTGCCCGTTCCTCATCACTGTCCCCCAATCAGGAGGAAACGCCATGACCGGCGTGTCATCGCATATCGACCCCTCCAGGCCCCGGCGCGGCCGGGTGAGGCGCTGGATTGGCCGAGTTCTGCGCAATCTGATCGGCGAGCCGCCCAACACATCGACGGGGGTCCCCCAGATTGACCTCCCGGCGACGCAGACCGTCAACCGCGTCAGAAGCGTGACGTTCACGACGCCCGCGAAAGGCGACTCATACGACTTCTCCATCACTGTCGATCTCTGCTTCTGCGCCACCGGTGTGGTCGCCCCCGCTCGGCTCGACGCCAAACTCGACGCGCGACTGCCCGACCTCACCGCCGAACTCATGACCTCGGCGCGCCCGATCGCCCGCGACTTCCCTCCGTTCCGGCCCGGTGCGGCCGAGCCACCCGTCTCCCGTGCGATCCAGCAGGCGGTGGAAGCGGCGTTGGCCGGCGTGCCCGACGAGGACGGCGTGTATCTCAGCTGCAGCGCGCGGGTCCGGGTCGACATGCCGGCAGAGGTACGGGAGCTGCAGAGGCTCGCCCTGGCGGAGCAGGTGAAGTTCGAGTCGAGATATGAGCAGAGCGAGCAGTCTGCTCATCGCCTCGGCGAACTCCGCGAGGTGTGGAGCAAGTTCATCAATGACGGGCTGCCCCAGTGGGTCACGCCGTACGCGATGGCCATGGCCCAGCAACCAGCGCAGGTCGCTCCACTGCTGTTCAAGTTGCGCGATGACCGCAAGGACGAAGCCGCGAAGCTGGTGGACGCGGTCGCCGCGGTCGCCGCCGGAGCCGATCGGATGGATCTGTTGGAGTTCGCGCTCGCCACCGACAGCGCCTTGAGCAAGACCTACGAGATTCTCGGCATCGCCTCCCCTCCTGCGGGCAGCAACTCGAATTTCGACTCGAAGGCGACCTCCTGATGCGACGAAAGATTGCGATCCTGCTGACCATCGCCGTGGTCGGCGGTGCCTGCTCCAAGAAGGACCTGCTCGGCGAGGGCAGCACCGCCCAGGACGCCGCCAAACGGCCCAGCGCCGAACGATGCGGGATCATCCTGAAGGCGCCCGCCGACGGTGTGAAGATCTCCGGATCCACCGTGTTGCTGGCCGACAAGTCCGCGTCGAGCTTCACCCGGCCGAACTCGGATCACCGCCAGGACTGGCTGGGCAAACTGGGCGCGCATGTGCCCACGAACGGGACGGATCTGGTGGCGATGGGCCTGTTCGGCGGAACGGTCGACTGGAAGTTCCAGAAGGTGACGCCCGGCCGGAGCAACGACGCGGCGCGCACCCAGAACGACCTGGACGACGCCCGCGACTGCCTGATCGGCGACATGGCCGATGCCATCAAATCGCCACCGACCAAGCCGCAGACGGACGTTCTGCGTGCCCTGGCCGAGGGCGCTGTCTACGTGAAGGACCGGCCCGGCGCCAAGTCGCTGTACATCGCGACCGACGGGCTGAGCAACACCGGATGCGCGGATCTGCGGGGTGCGGACATCGGCGACCTGAGCGCCATACCCGCGATGGTGTCCGCCTGCGAACCGGAGCTGCCCAAGCTCGGCAAGGACTTCACCGTGCACTTCCTCGGCATCGGCAACGCCGCGGAGGGCTGGTCGGACATCAAGACACCGCAACGGACCTGGCTCGTCACGCTGTGGAAGGCACTGTGCGACGCCACCGGCGCGAACTGCTCCGAGCCGCAGTCGGCCAAGCCGGACAGCGTTGCCGACGACAACGCCGCACTCCTCTCTGACGAGGACGTGACCATGCCGAAGATCATCAAAACACCCGGCAACCCGACCGTCCTGACGGTGCCGGCATCGCTCCTGTTCGACACCGACTCCTACACCTTGGCCACCGGACGGTCGCAGGACGCGCTGGACGAGGTGTTCAAACTCCTCGGGGCGCTGAAATACAGCCGCATCGAGGTCGCCGGCCACACCGACTCCACCGGGACACCCGAGCACAACCGGACCCTGTCCAGGCAGCGGGCCGACACGGTCGCCGGCGAGTTGCTCTCCCGCTCGTTCCACAACATCGAGCCGAAGGGCTATGCGTCGACGCGGCCGGCGTGCCCCGAGTTCACCAACGGTCAGCCCGACCGGGCGGGCATGGCCTGCAACCGCCGTGTCGAAATCATCGTCTATTCCTGAGTTCGGAGCATTGATGAGCGACGTTTCCCCTCTCGCGGTGCCCGAGCCGTTCGGACAGTGCTCGTCCGGCTGTGTCTGCGGAATGCGCGAATTGATCGCGCGTGAGCGAGAGCACGGCCCACGCGACGCCGACGAGGTCAATGCCCCGGAGATGCGGGCACTGCTCGGGGCGGTACGCAACGGGTACGAGACCGTGCGGTCAGACCCTCGGCTCATCGAGCGCCGCCATGCCGCCGTGACGAAGTACGGCCGCGCCCGCCGGCACCTCAACCGGATGCGTGTCTCGATCGGCGAGCAACAGGTCGGCCGAGCGGCGGCTGACCTTGAGCGGGCGCTGGGCCGGGCAGCGACAGAAGGCCGGCGGCGGCCGGCGTGGCTGCGCTGGCTGCGCTGGCCGGTGGTCCTCGGCATCGGCCTGTTCGACGTCTGGTACTTCAGCCAGGTTTTCCGGTATCTCACCTCACAGACCGGCGACGCCACCGACGGCGGTCAGCACCGGCTGACGATGATCATCGAGACGGCTGTTGCCGTGCTGCCTGGGCTTGTGCTTGCAGTGGTGATCGCGGCCTCCGCCGAGATGCTGCTCCGCCCGCTGCACGCATGGCGTGCGGCAGCATTCCTACGCCCCGAGCCGCTGCGGAACGCCTCATGGATCGCCCGGCTGCGGCGCGGACTGGGCGCCGTGCACCGGGGACTCCTGCGACTGGCATGGTGGCTGCTCCCGGTCGGCTTCGTGGCGTTCCTGCTCGCGGTCATCGCCTGGTGGTCGGCGCTGCGGGCGGAATATCCGACACCCCCGGACAAGTATCCTCTCGGCGCCGTGGTGGCGCTCATCGTGCTGCTGGCGGTGGGCACGATGGCCGTGAAGATCCTCGCCGACGACCCCGTCGCCGACGACGTCGCGAGTGCCCGGCGAAAGCTGTGGCGGTTGCGGCTGGCGTACTCGTTGAGGTCACGGCGGGCCGACCTGCTGATCCACGCCTACGACTCCGCCTGGAGCGACCTTCGAACGCTGCGCGACGACCTGCAAGGACTGCTCCGGATCAAGATGCTGTCGGCCTGGGAAAGCTTCATCCTCCGCGTACGGTCGCTGCATCAAATGACCGGCAATGTCACCGCAGCACCTTGGCCGACCGACGGCGATCGGCCAGGCATCACGCAGGAATTCACCGGAGTGTCCCAGCCGGCGCTGGAGTTCGGCCCGCTCATCGAGATCTGCCGGCTCATCGACGAACGGGACCCCGATGACCTGCGGACGGAGTTGCGCGCCCTCGGCGACCGGTACGCCGAGCAACTCGCCGCCGGTTCTCCCGCATCCCGGGAGGCCACCCCGTCCGGGTGACGAAGCCCGGTGCCGCCCGGCGCCAGCGTCTCTCACGATCGGGCCCGACGCCGACGCGTTGGCGTTCACCTTCGCCCTACCAGCGGGGCGATCGCCACCGCGTCGGTGTCGCGCACATGTTCCCGCCGCAGCCCAGCTGCTACCGCTCACCCAACGGCGCTGCGCCGACGCCATTGTCGCCCTGGTCCTGGCCGCCGCCCGGCACACCGCAAGCGGATCAAGGAGAAGGCTGCGAAGAACTGCCCAACTGGCGAAAGCAGACACCCTCGGGACAGCCGGCGTCTCGCCCGCGCAGGCGCCGCAGGTGAAGCTCATGGCGGCGCGAAGCGTCACGGAAGGCGATGACACCCGTGCGGCGCCCACCGTCCACAGGGGACGGAACGATGAAGGGCCCGAACCACATCTCTGCAGCTCAGGCCCTGTCGATCAAGCGCTCCCGAAGGGACTCGAACCCCTAACCTTCTGATCCGTAGGGCCACGACACCCTTGACCACCAGCCACGTGCCTCCACAACAAGCCAAGATCGGCGCACTCATCTGCCGATGTCAGGTGCGACACGAAGTCGCACGTTTGAGTAAGTCAGTCCACTTTGGAGGTTCGGTTGTGATCATGCCGAAGACGTGACTTCAGGTCAGTGTCCTGGACCTGTCCCCGCCCTGACGTGCGTGGCTGGTAATGGCTGGGTGCGGAGCTCAGGGGAAAGCCCAAGGGTGCCCGTTCCGACCGGGTGTCACAGGTGAGGGGAAGACCGGAAGGGTGAGCGTGAGTGAACCAGTGGTGATGCCTCGTTGCGGCAACTCTCCCAGGTCGGGTCGTGTTGGTGGGGATGATGAGGAGCGGGCCGTTGAGAATCGGCGGGCGGCGACCGAGGACGGATCTACGGTCGTGTGGACACCGCTGCTCCCGGGGTACAGCTGGCACCCGACCCGGTCGTAGCTCATGCGTGTGGAACGTGGAAACCCGTCAAGGTCCGGTGCTGCCCGCTGGGCGTCGCCGGTAGGCCGACCGTAAGGAGAGCTGGACTCCGTGGCGGGAACAGGACGCCCAAGAAGCGAATGCCGGCGGCCGAAAGGCAACGGGAAAGCGGGAGCAGCAGCGCCGGTCCTCCAACCGGATGCTTCCGTATAACCGGCCGGATACGGGCCTGGTGCCCGGCCGTGAAAGCGGGCTGACGTGAGGCGGGTGAGTCGTGACAGCGAGTGCTGATCTACGCCGGAGCCGAGGGACACGTTAGACGCCCTTGAGGTGAACAGAACCGGGGACGCCGTCCAGCAGGTGTATCAGGACAGCGTACGGCGCGACCGGTACGTCAGCGTCATGACTTGCTTGAGCCGTGTGCCGCGACGAGTGGCACGCACGGTTCTGAGGGGCCTCGGTGCAGCAATGCATCGGGGCTACCCGACTGTGTTTGAGCCGGCGGCGATGTTGCGGGACGACGGGTTGGTCCTACGCGTATCACCGTGAGCATCAACGGCAGGTTGTAACCGCGGACCCGGGTGCGTCCGTCTAGAGACCTTTCGGGGTCAGGGTTTGGGTGGGGACAGGCCGGTGGCGGTGAGGTAGCTGTCGAAGAGGCCGCGGCGGTATTGCATGCGTTTGAGGCGGTTCTTGACGGTGTGTTCCAGGGCGGTGGCGGTCCGGGTGGCGAGGTTGGCCAGGCTGCGTTTCAGTGCCGACCAGACCTTCTCGGTCGGGTTGAGCTCGGGGGCGTAGCCCGGTAACCGGTAGACACGCAGCCATGGCCGAGCGGCGATCAGCACACGCATCCGGGCGGACCTGTGGGCGTTGAGGCCGTCCCAGATCAGGATGATCGGTCCGTGAAGCTGCTGGTGGGCGGCGTCGAGCATCCGGGCGAAGTCGTTCTCCCGGAAGCCTTTCGGTTCTCCTTTGCGGCCCCGGTGCAGCATGGTGCGGTAGATCAGCCGCGAGCGATCACCAGGCCGGTAGCAGACCAGACCGCCACCGAAACCCGGACGTTGCCGGCAGCGGTCACCGACACCACCGGCGTGACCCCGCGCGGCGCCCAGGTCGTGGCCTTCCTCGCCCGCAACGTCTGACCGCACTCGTCGGCGAAACAGATCCAGGCGCTCAGCCGCCGCGCGACCCTTTTAGCGCCGGCCACCGGCGCCGCCGCCAATGCGTGACGGCCTGCTCGTCACGCTCCACAGCACGATGCACCGGCAGCTGGGCGGTGTAGCCCAGGCGGCGCATCACCTGCCACGCCGTGGCGATGCTGACCCGCTGGTGGAACATCGTGGCGATCAACGCCGCGATCCGCTGCAGCGTCCACCGCTGATCCTCGCCGTACCCGGCAGCGGCCGGCCCCAGCTCCAACCGTTGCCGTAACCGGACCAGCTGCGCCTCGGACAGCACCGGGTCCGGCCCCGGTGGACCCTTCGACGCCAGCGCCTCGACCCCACCGGCCGCCCACGCCCGCCGCCACCGGTACGCGCTGTTCGCCGAAACCTCCAACACGGCAGCCACGCCCAACGCCGTGACGCCCTCCGCGAACAGCTCCCCGGCCCGACGACGCACCAACTCCCGCCGCTCCCGCGCAGCCGAGTTCAGACCACCGCCATCGCCGTACCGCATACCCCCAGCAAACCGCCGCCACAGGCCAGAGCGATCACCCACAAAGAAGGAGCAACCCAAACCCTGACCCCGAAAGGTCTCTAGTTGGTGTGAGCGACGACGAGGCGGAGTTCCGGGACTTCGTCAGGGTGCAGATGGAGCCGCTGCGCGGGCTGGCGTACCTAGCGTGCGGCGATTGGCAGACCGGCGAGGACGCGGTTCTCACGTTCTCGCCCGGCTCTACGTGCGGTGGCGGCGCATCGACAACCCGCTCGCCTATGCCCGTACCGCCGTGGTACGCGCGGCGATCGACGAGACCCGGCGGCCGTGGTGGCGGCGGGAGGAGTCGGTCGGCCAGGCCATGCCCGATCCGCCCGGCCCGGACGACGGCACCAGCGTCGTCGACGAGCGGCTTCGGATCCGGGCGGCGCTGCTGAAGCTGCCGCCGCGGCATCGGGCGGTGCTGGTGCTGCGGTATCTGGAGGGCCTGAGCGTTCAGCAGACCGCCGAGGTGCTGGCATGCCCTGAGGGAACGGTCAAGGGGTACACGTCACGCGGGCTCGACGGGCTCCGCCAGATCCTGGGCGTCGAGCTCGTGGCCGATGAGGATGCGGAGGTACATCATGAGATCCGACCTGTCTGAGCTCCTCCGGGACGCCAAGGCGACCATGCCGCCGGCTCCGTATGACGTCGAGGACGCCGTCGCCGCGGGCCGTCGGCTGCAGGGACGGCGGCGCGCGGCCTTGGCCGGCGCGGCCGTAGCCACGGCGGTGATGACCGTGGCGGTGGCCGTCGCCGTGACACAGCTGGACGCCCGGCCACGGGCGCACGTCGTACCGCTGGACAAGGCGCCGTCCGTCGCGCCCTGCACCACCGTCGACCCGCTGCAGAAGGTCCAGCAGATCATCACCCAGAAGACCGAGATGACGCGCAGAGCGTCGCCGTACTACCAGAATCCGGCGAACGGTACCGATTGGGCGCTCGCCTCCGAGCCGGTCGACCTGACCGGCCCCGGCGTCTACGTGTTCCGGTTCGTCGGCATCCCGGCGGACTTCGACTTTCGGACCAAGCCGGGCGGCTTCGGCATGATCCCGCCGGACGACTTCCACGGCCAACTCAGGCCCGCAAGCGATGGGGGACGGGGCGTCGTGACCGACCCGGACGGGAACCGGGTCTTCGAGCTGCCGTTGCGGCTTGAAGATCGGCCAGGGTGGACGACGACCTGCACCGGCCTGATCATGTTCATTGGCTGAACCGCACCGGCGTACACGAGGCCGCGACGGTCGGCCGTGCAGAGGTCCGCCAACCTCGCCGCAACCCGAGCCCCGACCCTGGCTTACAGGGCCACCGCCCGGTTGTCGCCGGAGACCCGATCGTTGATCGTAGATCGTTGACGATACGCGCGACTGCGTGGCGGGGATCGAGGAGCCCTGGACGCCCGGGCTGGCGTAGAGGCAGCCGGCGATCGCGTCGATCCGCGCGCCGATGCGTCGCGAGTCCCCGACTGCGCGCGCATGGTGTCAGAGGCTGGCCCTTAGGGACTTCGTCACGAAGAGAAGTCAGGGCGGGCCACGATGTACAGCGGGCCGTGTGATCGCCGAGAGTCCACCGCTCTAGAGTGCTGCCCGTCGGGATCGCCCTTCTCCTGCAGCGCAATCGCCGAGAGAAGGCCGGCGCGGCTGGGACGGTGGCTACGGGCGTCTCGCGGGATCATCAGCAGCTGGTCACTCGTGCTGAACCGCCTGGCCAGCCGGACCGCGGTGCGGTGGCGCGCCGCCGCCTTTGCGGGCAGGCACGCTCCAGCATGATTTCCCAAATCTCCCGCATGTCCTGTGCGACGTTGTTCGTGACCATGGCCGTATGCGACTCGGGGACGCGTACTAGCTTGATCTTTAACCTGTGCGGCGTGGCCGAGGGCTGGTCGACTTCTTCTTTCCGGGTTTCGGTTTGCCGGGTTCGTTGCTGGTGACGGTGTGGACGTCGTAGCGGCGGGTGGGGTGGCGGTTTGGTTGGCCGGGTGGCCGTCCGGGTCCTGCCCGGGTGGGTTTTGGTGCGTTCGCGGGACAGGTGCTTGTCGCGCGGAGGTGCCGAAAGTCGCGCCGGACGCGGGCTGGGGTGAGCCGTTGCGGTGGCGCTGGCTGCTCCCATGGGCGGCGCAGGTCCGCGGCGATCGGGCGGGCCAGTCGGAGCTGGGTGTGGGCGGCGATGATCAGCCAGGTCCACCGGTCGGCGGCGGCTGGGTCGCGCAGTTTCGGCACGGTCCAGCCGAGGGTCTGCTTGAACAGCCGGAACGTGTGCTCGATGTCGAACCGGCGTAGGAATGCCTGCCACAACAGGTCCACCATCGCCGCATCCGGTGTCTGGTCGGGGACCGCGGCCGGGTCGTTGCCGATGCTGGTGGAGCACCACAGCCAGACCGGTTTCGCGGTTGCGCCGGAGGGCAGCCGGGTCACGTCGAGGCGGATCAGGGTGCCTTCCAGGATCGGCAGGTCGGGGCAGTCGGCCCAGGCGGCGCGGCGGGTCAGACGGGGGTGCAGCCGGTGCCAGGCGCGGGCTGTGGCCGTGCCGTAGAGACGGGTCTCGGTCACCGTGGTCACGTCCGGTTCGTCCCAGCTGGCCGGGTCACCGAAGATGAACTCGCCGCCGTGCCGGCGGGGCCGCCCCAGGACACCCGGCAGTTTGGGTGGGGTGGGCCGGCGCAGTACCCGGTCCGAGCGCAGCCGGGCCAGCACCCGCACCGGCAGATCCCGCAGCAGCCAGGCGAGGCGGGCGGCGTCGTAGCCGGCGTCCATCACGACCCACATCTGCGGGTCGCCGGGCCGCCAGTGCCCGGCGGTGATCAGCCTGGCGAGCACGTCACGGATCTGCCCCGCGGTGACCGCTGCCAGATCGGCGCCCGGCGTCAGGCGCACCGCGTCCAGCGGCGCGGTCCAGGAACTACGGCCGGTCTCCAACGCGACCACGAACGAGTACGGCCAACCCGGCACCCCGATGTGCTGATCCTTGGCCCGCCCGTACGTGTGACACAGGATCCGTTCCGGCACCGTGTTCGCCTCCGGCCGAAGCCAGCAGGTGACATCCACCGCGAGCACGATCCGGCCGTCAGCCGCGCGCGGCAACGGCACCGACGCCACCGCGGTCCGCAGCCGCTGCACGTCCACCCGCCCCGCCGCGAGCGCGTCATACAGTGCGCCGTGACCACGCCGGTGCTCCGCGACCAGTGACAACGCCGGCAACGACCGCACCGGTCCGTCCGCGCACAGCACCGCGTCCGTCAACTCGAACAACGCATCAGCACGAGCCGTCAAACAGCGGTACAACTCCCCGCGGAACCAGCCCAGATCCCCACCCGCACCACCACGCCCACCATCAGGCACACTGATCCTCCGCAGCCTTTGATCGGATCTTCTTCCCTAGACAAGAGGAATGATCGATCAAAGGCTGCACCTATGATCAGTCGGGGTCGATGCCAACCGACCCAAGGTTAAAGATCAAGCTAGGGGCGGTGCTGGCTGGACCGACCGAATTGCGGTGCGGATCGCGGCGTCAAGGGCGCCGACCGTGAGGGCGAAAGTTGACGGTTCCGCACGGCGTGCTGGGCCGCGACCCAGCCGTCGCTCCTGCTGTACGCCATCAAACCTGTTGAGACCAGTGGGAGCGTTGAGCCAGATGGTTCGTCGCTATCAGAGAAAGTTGGTTAGCGGGTGGAACCGAACAGGCGTCGCGGGGGTGATAGCAGTATGGGCAACTCGGCCATCCGCGATGCGGTCGGTGATCTCTATTCGGCTAGCTATGCGAGGCTCGTTGGTGTAGTGGCGCTGGTCGCTGAAGGTCGTGCAGAGGCTGAGGAGTGCGTGCAAGAGGCATTTGTGCGACTTCTTGGCAGGTGGGAGCACGTGTCTCGGCTCGACTCGCCGGAAGTGTGGGTCCGAACGGTTGCCATCAGGCTTGTGTCGAATCGGCGTCGAGAAGCTCGTAGCGCGCTGCGCGCGCTACTACGGCACGGTCCGCCGGTGGACGAGTCTCCACCAGGTACCGACCGCGTGGAGCTGACCTGGGCTCTGCGAAGGTTGCCTGTGGGACAGCGCCAGGTGGTCGTGATGCATCACCTGCTCGGCTACGGCGTTGACCAGATCGCAGAGTCCCTCGATGTTGCTCCCGGCACGGTGAAGTCCCGGTTGAGCCGCGCCCGTAGCGCTCTGGCGGAACTGCTGAGAGAGGAAGTGCGTAATGTCTGAACTGAAGGACCTGTTGGCGATGGAAGCGAAGCGGCACGAGCCGGAGCGCCAACCGCCCTTCGAGGAGTTGCTACAACGTCGGCGCAGACGAGACAGGCGCACCTTCGCGGTCATGGGTTCCGTGGTAGTGGCGGCGTTGGCGGTGACGCTCGGGCCAGTACTGCTGAGGCAACAGCGGGTGGAGTCGCCGGATACTCCGGGTGCCCAGGGTGGAGTCGCTGTCACTGGTGTCTTGCTGACCGTGGGCGGGCGTCCTGGCGCTGGGTCGGACGGACTCGCTGGCACGTTGTGGTTCGAGGCTGCCGACGGTACGACTACGAGCACCACTGCCGGCGACGACGGACGGTTCAGCATTCTGATTCCGCCGGGAACGTACATCGCCTCAGGGCGTCCTGGATTCCTCGACTTGCGTAGTCCGTCGGGTGATGGTGCCAGCGTGACGTCGGGCGTGGACGGTGTCGGTCCGTCGAGTGTCGCGACCACGGCCTGGTGCCGTGCGGAAGCGCCTGTCGTGGTTCCGGCGGGTGGATTGCACGGCGTTCAAGTGATTTGCCAGTTGCGTTGATCCCACAGTCGCTTTCGTGCGAATGCCGGATTCTGTCCGATCCGTTCGCATTGGTCGCCCGCCGTGCCCGACGGTTATCAACGGTTTACAACGGGTAGGCGCTCGACTATGCTCCACGCATAGAAGACCATCCACTTCTATTGCGATTGGGGTTCGATGCGGGGGACGGCTCGTCGGTTCATTTCTTCTGTCGCCATCCTTGCGGCTTCCACCGCTGCGGTGGCAATTCCTGTGCCGGCATCCGCTGCGCAGCCGGCTTGCACCGGTCATTGCTTCGGGTACGCCAAGGAGACCATCTACGACAACATCACGGCCATGAGTGCTGAGCTGGCCGTAGGGTGCCTGTACGTACCGGATCAGTCTGCGCAGTTCGTCAACTGGGAAATGTGGCTCGCGACCCGGGCTGACAGGCCGAATGAATCAGATTGGAATTGGGTCGAGGCCGGCATCACCGCCGGATCTCTGAGGGCCCCTGGCAATACGAGAGGTTTCCAGTGGTTCTGGGCCGACCGGTACAAGCCTTACGGGACGGATCCGGGAAGCTATTTCGAACACTTCATCGGCTGGGCAACGAAGGGAACCTACTCGAACCTCAGCTTCTACTGGACGCCAAACAGCAGCGGCATCTACGGTTGGGGCGTCTATCAGAGCGGCGTCTATCGAGGATGGTCCGGTGTCGGCGGCTGGCCGGCCGATCCGGAACTCGGAGCGGAGTCGACGGACGGCAACGTCATGCTCGACGGATACGCCAACGACTGGCGGACCCGTGACAAGGCGAATCAATGGCGGCAGGCCGGCGGATCGACCTTCGTCATACAGGGGGGCACCGCCTTCAAGGGTAATAGACCGGCGCAGGGGAATGTGCGAGCATGGACTCCGTGGTGGGATTGCAACGGCAACCACCCCAATGGCGCGCTTGGCGCAACGTCGACTGAGAGCTCGAACGTAGCGCAACTCATGAAAAGCTCGACCGGCGTCCGCCAGGTGCTCACAACCACCACGGAGCAGTTGGTGAGCCGTTTGGGCTCCGGGAACGTCAAGACTGCAAAGTTCGTCCGCAGTGATCGCGACGTTGCAGTTGCCCGCCATAAGGGCTCTGAAGTGTACGGCAAGCAGGCTGTATACGTCGTGCAGGTCGCTGGCGCGTTCAGCAAGGCCGGCAAGAACGGCGAGCGTATGGACGGGTCGGTTCTCGAGGTGGTCGTTGACGCGGCAACCGGAGAGATCACGGACTGGGGGATCACCAGTGACACCCGCGGTCTGAATTCCCTGGGAGTGGTTGAACTGCTCGACTGACGCCAGACCGGGCGGTCGCCAAACTCGGACCCAACCAAGAGGGCCTGAGCTGCAGAGATGCGGTTCAGGCCCTTACAGTGACGATCGACACTGCGGAGGTGGTAACTCTGCCCTTCCGAGAGAGTCGAGTCTGCGAAGTTTTAATCAGGCCGGGCGTTGCTCGCCTGGTTAGCTTCAGAAGCCTCGGGCACTCCTGGCCGGGTCGACCCGAAGATGGGGCTGTTCGCATCGTTCACGATGGCGGTCACAATCGCGTTCTGCGGCGGCCGGCCGGCGATGATCTCGGCGGCGACCGGGTGATCGCGCTGGTCGTGGGGCCGCTCGCGCGGGATCACGGGTCGTGGTACCTGATCGTGGCGGTCATCCTCGGCGGGCTGTTCCAAACCGTGCTCGCGCTGCTTGGAGTGGCGAAGCTGATGAGGTTCATCCCGCGTAGCGCCATGGTCGGCTTCGTCAACGCCCTCGCCATCCTCACCTTCACCGCGCCGCTGCCGCACCTGTTCGGCGTCTCCTGGGTCGTCTACCGGCTCGTCGCCGTCGCTCTCGCCGCGATGATGTTCCTGCCCCTGTGGGGCTCGTAAACCGGGTTCAGGGGTAGCATATATGCGGGTGCCGAACGAACGCGTCCCCGGCCGCCGCCGGCAGGAGGTGGCCGAATAGGCCACGACCACCGGGGCACTGCTGCGTCTGGCCGACCGGCTCAGGGAATCGGGCGTGACCCGGGTGGCGATGGAGGCCACCTCCGACTACTGGAAACCTGTGTTCTATCTCCTCGAGGCCGAGGGGTTCCAGTGCTGGCTGCTCAATGCCACACACGTGAAGAACGTGCCCGGCCGGCCCAAGACCGACAAGCTCGACGCGGTGTGGCTGGCCAAGGTCCTCGAGCGAGGCATGTGCGCACCCAGCTTCGTACCACCCAAGCCGATCCGCCGGCTACGGGACCTCACCCGCTATCGGCGCTCATTGATCAGGGATCGGACCCGGGAGAAGCAGCGTCTGAAGAAGCTCCTGGAAGACGCGCAGATCAAACTGTTGGTGGCCGCTTCGGACATGTTCGGGGTCTCCGGACGGGCCATCCTGGCTGCGTTGATCGCTGGGCAACGCGACCCCCAGGTTTTGGCGGAACTGGCCCGCGGTCGGCTCCGGTTCGAAGATCAGTCAGTTGCGGGAGGCGTTGACCGGTCACTTAGGACGCCACGCGCTGTTGTGCGCCAAGATGCTCGATGCCATGACCGCAGACATCGCCGAGGTGAGTAACGCGATCGAAGCCGCGATCCGCCCCTACGAAGCTCAGGTCAATCAGCTCGATGAGGTCACCGGCATCGGCGTCACCTCATCGGGGCGCCGAAGAGCGCGGCCAGCCGTTGGGTCATCGCGCTGGACCGGCACGCCGTCCAGGCACTCTGCGCCCACGCCAACCGGCAACGCCTCGAACGCGTCGCCGCCGGCCGCAACCTTCAACAGATCGAACAGCAGCACGGATGAGATTGGAAAGGCTCATTGCCACGATGACGGGTTGCGCAGCGCGCAGCCACTGATGTGGTCATCTCATCTGGCCTTGAAATAGTTGAACAGGTGCCGATTGCGTACAGTAATTGTGCCGGCGACCGACCCGATCAGGCAGCCGATCGACGAGGCAAGGACCACCTCCATCTCAGTGACAAATATTCCGATCTCGTTTACGGAGCCAGCAGAGTGCGCGATGACTGCAAGGACTGGACTGCACAGTGCAGCGGTGATTGCGGCACTAGTCAGCGTTTCGAGCGCAATCTGCGTGGTCAGCGCCGCGCGGGAAACACCGACATGCAGGGCCGCGGCCAATTCGAGACGGCGCAGTCGAACGGATAAGGCACCGATGCACAGACCAAGCGCCATGCCCGCCAGCGACGCATACCTGGTCAACCGGTTCTCGTATAGGCTGAGACCGTCATAGCGTTCACCAAGTCGCGAGTTCAGCTGGCTGATCCGCACTTTGGCATCGGGCCGAACGGATGCTGACAGCGTCGTGCGCAGTAGCGTTGGGACAGCGTCCATTAGGGGCCAGACTTGGATCCAGCACTCGTCGAAACGACCCTCTTTCGGCGCTACGCTGACCGCCGCGTAAAGCAATGAGGAATTCCGGCCATCGTCCGGATATTCGTAGAGAGCGTCAACATGTGCCACGCCGTTCGAGGTGGCCAAATCAGAGCCGGATTCCGCGCTCAATTGATCCGCGGCCGGCCGGGAAATCACGTACGACGCTTGTTGAGCAACCCGGGCTTCAATGCCGAGCAACGGGAGAAACCCGCGAGTCGCTTCGTGCAGCGGCAGTGTCCCAGCCGGGAGCGCCAGCAGGGTGGGTGTGGGTGAAACCGTGCGGACGGCGCCGGCGCTGCGTACTCCGTTGATGTCCCGCAGTCGCTCGCACGACACCCCGTCCACGCCTCGTTCGGTCGTGATGATGTAGGTCGCGGCTCCGTGTGAACGAAACTCGGAGCCGTCGTCGATGATCTTTTTAATGGTGAGACCGTCCGTTGCAGCCAACGTGCAGGCCATCGCCGTGAGCAGAAGTGCAAGCGCAGCCGTTCGACTCGTTCCGGAGCGAACGTTCCGGAACGCCTCGGAGATGATTGCTTTCGACCTCACGGCTGTCCAAGCTGGAGTGTGTTGGGACAGACGGCGCTGACCCTTTCGTCATGTGTGGCGATGACGACTACAGCGCCGGCGGTGGCGAGCGTGTCGAGCACTCCGACGACGCTGCCGGCGCTGTGCGGATCCAGTTGTGCGGTCGGCTCGTCAACGAGCAGAAGATCAGGTTGTGCCGCCACGGCTCGCGCCAGCATCAGACGCTGGGCCTCTCCTCCCGACAGTTCTCGGAAAAGCTTGTATGCCGATTCTTCGAGCCGGAACTTCTCCAGCAGTGCATACGCTTGCGCTTCAGCCACAACGCGCTCGACATCGTCGGCGAGGTAGGGCAGGGCAACGTGATCTATGGCAGTCCGCCGAGCAACGCCGTGGGGATTTTGAAATACCCACTGCATTCGGGTTATCCCGTCGGGACGGATGGTGCCGGCGTTCGGCTTGATCCAGCCCGCCAGGATGCCTAACAGGGTGCTTTTGCCGGATCCCGAGGGTCCACAAAGTGCGTACATTCCTGGTTCGAGCACAAAGCTGATGTCCCGGAACAGTTGCGGCTGCCCGGGAAATGCATGACCGATGCCGTCGGCGGCTATTCGCACGTCGTTTGCTCCGGTGGAGCGATGAGAACCTTCGTGCCCGGCGAACCCTCGGAGGACCATGTGACGAGCGCGCGTCCCAACATGGAGGAGACGATGCTGACGCGCACCACGGCGCCGTCAGTTGTCAGTACGCAGCCCGACGTTCCTCTGAGGCCGAAGATGGCCGTCGGTGGCACGCCGACCACGGCAATCGGCTCGGACAGCACTACCGTGCCGTGCAGGGGCTGCGGTGCTGTTGCCTCACCGGTGCGGGCGGGCGCCAGTGCAGTCAGTCGGCCAAGATCGGATGCGTTGGTGATCCGCCCTTCCGGGCCGATTGGCACCTTGACGTCATCGATGCTCACCTGCCGGGAACCTGGGAGCAAATTGGACGGCATGACCTTGACGTGCGCAGAAGTGACCTGCTGCACCAGCGTCATGACCGGCGATCCGTCTGACAGCCGACCGTTCAGTTGTACGTCGCACGATGAGATGCGAACCGACGGCGCCGGTATCCACAGCAGGGCCGAACGGGTGAGCGCGCCGCTAGGCGGTCGCTGCTGTGCCCGTTTGTACAGGGCAGCGACGGCGCGCTGAGTTGGCGCATCGTAACGACCGGTTGTTCGCACGGTCAGCCCTAGGCGACCTAATTCGCGTTGCAGCGCCGAGACGTCAGGACCCTGGATCCCGGACGTCAGATCACGCCACAAGGGGACCTGCGTCGCGAGAAGGAGTAGGCGTCGATCGTCAACGCTCATCGGGAAGCTGCCGGAAACCAGATCACCGCCGCTGCGACACTGGAGATCGGTCACCGTGCCACTCGTCTGCGCGATGATCTGGCGCTTGGGGTCGAGGTCGAGGTCGAGGTCGACCGGTCGTGGATCGTCGAATTGCTGGCGAGCCACCGGTACTGCAGTCGGTGCAGCCGGAGGCCGAAGATCGGCGGGGCGCGCGTCCGGACCGAAAATGATGCCCGCAGTAGCACCAAGTCCACCGCACGCGATCAGTACAAGGACCGCGACCGTGTTGGTGAAGGTGCCCGTAGCGGGTGCCAGCTTACGCCAGACAGACGCAGGGGGCGCCTTCTCGTTGCTATGTGTTCGGGTTGGCATTGCAGTGCGCCACGCGGGGGTCGGAGCTGTCATATGGTGCACCCTTGAAGCCGTTAACCCGGTCCTTCCGTGCCCGCTCGGCATTGTAATCGGCTGGCGCCACGCCGTTGCGGATCAAGCATTTCGCAAAGAGCTCATTCTCGTCTTCCTTGTTCGGGTTCCTTAACCGGTCGACGAAGATGGGCTCGATCAGGTTCCGTGTTCCCTTGCCGCATGACTCCTGGATCGCGTCCTGGTCTACCGCGGGATTATTGATGACGTCGTACTGGTAGTAGCCATCGGTTGGCACGGCAGAGATGGTGACGCCTTTTCCTTTCACGCAGTCCACGAAGCGCTTCACGGCCTCTTCGTACTCGGCTCGGCTGATATCCAAGTCCTTGAACACCTGCCGCTCGAAGTCGGAACTTGCTGCGTCACGCGCTTGCTTCAGTTCGGGCGCATACGGACCTTTCGCCTCGGGCGTCGGCGAGCATGCGGTTAGTGCAAGAACGCCGACCGTTCCCAGCACCATGCCAGCAGTTGACAGCCAGCTCAGTTGGGGAGAGCCCTGCCGGGTCGGTAGGCGTTTGGCCCGCAACGGCGATGTTCGAGCTGTTCCGAGCTCTGCCACTGTCACCTCTTCAGTATGTTCGTTGCATGCGGGTACGGCGACGATACCCCATGATCGTCGCCGATCAGTGCTGCCCCACCGCCGACTGCACGCCACACCGATAACGGACGGCTTGAAATCGATGATAAGGCCGAGGGTCCGAGTGGTGGCGTGCCCGGGTGATGAGGGGCACGCCACCCTTGCACAGTGATTTAGATTCGCTGCCAGCCGCCCCATGGGCCGCCGTTGTATTCCTGCGCCCGCGTGTAGTTGCCGCTGTTCGTCCCGTTGCCGTCATTCGCAACTGAGTGGGTATTCGAGTAGGCGCCGTAGATACTGTGCACGGAGCCCCCGTAGTACCGGTCGATCCGGGCCTGGACCTGGTTGCAGTTGCCCCACGAGCCGCCCGTGAACGCATCCGTGATAGTTGACGATGCCGCCTGAGTGTACGAGCATGCCGCGATTGCAGCCGTGCCGGTGATAGCCACCAGGCCGCCGCTCATCAACCCAATCGTCAGGATCCTCGACATCAATTTCTTCATGCTTGTCTGCCACGCTCCTCGTCGTTGCTCAAACCGCAGGCGTTTGGCTTACTGGCAGGCCGGCCGGACACAGCCTTTCTAAGTCAGGCAGACATGTCCAGCCTCGCGAACGCGAAGAAGTATCCACGAACATAAGATCGTAAACTTAGAGTGATCCTGCGATAGCTATAAGTAGTTCATGTGGCATCCATGGGTAGCGTGGAGGCAGTGGTGGGCAACGCTCGCCCGTCAGGACGGCATCGGCGCAGCGGCAATATGGCCATGGGCAGAAGTCAGTGCGTCGGATCACGCGCCCGCCAGCGAGTGTTCTTGCCGGGACCGACATGCTCCCTGGCCTGCGCTGATATCGAGGCCATTCGCTCACCGTGGCCCAGCGTCACGCGACCTGTACTAGACTCGGCAGGCCTTATTGACGAGTCGGGGAGCGCGATTGCGACGGGCACTTGTAATGCCGACGATCGTCGTTGCCGTGGGGCTGGCCACGGGGTGCGCCCAGGACTCCGGGAACATCCCCCGGGACGCGGCGTCCGTCACCAGCGTGCCGGCTTCCCATAGCTCCGCAGTATCCGGTCCGATAGTTAGCGGCACGGCCACCGCCGAGGTGGTGTGTAGCGCGATTATCAAGATCTACAAGGCTGAGGAACGGCCGCTCGTCGACGCCTACGGTCAGTACGTCACCGCGACGGTCACCAACGACAAAGCGACGATCTCGGAGCGGCGGGCAACGGTGGAGGAAATCATCAAGCGACTGTCGCGGGCAGCGCACGCTGAGCTTGCGAAGGCTACTGACCCGCAGTTCAAGGCGGCGCTTTCGGACTACATCGCCGTGGCGGAGGAGGTATACCTGACTCCAACTGAGGATGCCGCACTGGATACCAAACTGCAGAAGGTCGTCACCGCCGCGCACCGGTACTGTCCAACGCTGGGGAAGTGAACGTTCGCTGCGACGGCCCGTCCCACCTGGCATCTCTGCAGGTGGGTGTCGTTGACGGACGCATCTTGGCCAGGTTCTGCCGGACCTCCGAGTTGCCGACCGGCACCCGGAAGCCAGCCGTGTGCGTCAATACCGTATGACTCGAGCGCTCGACGCCGTCATCACTCTGCTCTGCCCGATGGTCCTGGTCCCGCTGATGGTGCCGTCGGCCGCGGCTGCGGGGCTTCGTCCTCGGCATTGGTCGGCTTGACCCAGTGACGGGGCGTGCCACTAGGCGTGGGTGTTTGTGCTGGTCAGGCGCGTGTGGCTAGGTCCAGGATCCGCTTCGGCGGCTCGACACTGAGGGCGGTGAACAGGTCGCGTTGGGTCTTGGTGAGTGTGGTGGTGTGCCGGAACGTGCCGGCCGGACCGGTGTAGGTGACCGCGTGCAGACGCTGCAGTTCGTCGCGGATGGTGGGCCAGGTCCGGCCGGTGGCGGTCTCGGCGATGCGGATGAGGAGCAGGGCGAGCCAGCACAGGATGACGTGGGCGCGGATGCGGTCTTCCTTGCGGTGATGGACCGGTCGCAGGTCGATGACCTGTTTCATGGTGCGCCAGCCGCGTTCGACCTCGAGGAGTTGCTTGTAGCCGAGCGCGATGTCCTCAGTGGACAGTGTCGGGTCCGATGTGCGGAGCAGGTATTTTCCGTCGAGGTTCGCCTCGGTGGCGATCGCGGCTTGGTCGACGCGAGCAGTCCGCCGGGGGGTGCGGCGCAGGTAGCGTTCAGGTGGGGCTTGGTGGAGATCACGCCGGCGAGTTCGTCGCGGCGGGAGCGGGGCAGTCGGTCGGTGTCGTCGATCAGTTCTGTCAGCGCGGCGACGTGCCGGACCCGACGGTCGGCGTCGCGGAGGGCTTCGGCCGGATTGTAGCAGATGACGAACCGGTCGTCGGCGAGGTCGGCGTCGAGGCGGAACTCCTTGACCCGCAGGTTGTCCCGCACGGTGCGGTAGCGGCCTTGCCGGGACAGGGCGGCGTCGGCGGCTGGGTGCCGCCGAGGAGCTTCTCGCAGAGGATGTAGTGCCCGTCGCCTTGTTGCAGGAAGCGGCGGTTGGCGGCGGAGGCGAACCCGCGGTCGGCGACCCAGACGACCCGGGCGAGCCGCCATGCCTGGATGTCGGTCTTGACCTGGCGGATCAGGGCGGAGTCGGCGGTGTTGCCGGGCCAGGACCAGCAGCGCACTGGGATCCCGTCGCGGGTCACGGCCATCCCGACGATGACCTGGGGCAGGTCGTCTCGGCGGTCTTTGGACTTGCCGAAGCTGCGGAACCCGGCCTGCCCGGCCGGCTGCGTGTCGTCGGTGACGCGACCGCGCTCGTCGCGGCCGACCGGCTCGTCGGCGTCCTCGGTTTCGAAGTAGGTCGAGGTGGTGTCGAAGAACAGCAGGTCGACCTCGAGGTTGAGCAGGTGGGCAGTGGCGTGGAAGACCTCTTCGGCGAGGGTGGGTTCGGCCTGCAGCAGCCAGTCCATCGCCCGGTAGCAGGCCTCGTCGCCGATGGAGGCGTGGGCCAGCAGGTCGAGGGCGGCGACGAGGCTGCCGCCGCCCGTCACGACCAGGACCGGCGCGTACCTGGCTGTCACCCCGTCGAGTGACGACTGTTCCCATCGAACCGCCCATGCTGACCGCAGGTGAGCCTGGCGAAAGGTGGCAGCTATGCGGTCAACCAACGGTGTGATCTTCAAACGATGCAGCTGCCGGGACGGCAACCGGCGGCGCCTCGAACAGTCATGCCCCCGGCTCACCGAACGCGGACACGGCACCTGGTACTTCCACTGCTCCGCCACGAACCTGCTCGGCCGCCCCGAACGCGCCCGACGCGGCGGCTACCCCTCCCAGGCCGCTGCCCGCCGTGCCCGGGACGAGTGGCTGGCCACCACCGGTGAGGACCGCACCGCCCGGTCATGGACGGTGGAGCGGTGGCTGCGGTACTGGCTGTCCAGCCGCACCAGCATCCGCCCGACCACGAAACTGCACTACACCCGCGACGTCGAACGCATCCTCATCCCGCACGTCGGCCGACTGTGCCTGGCTGACCTCGACCCTCGCCGGCTCCGCGCCATCTTCACCGAGATCGCCAAGACCACGAACACCAAAGGCCAGCCACAATCGGCCTCGGCGATGCAGCACCTGCGCACCACCCTGCGCGCCGCGCTCAACCTCGCCGTCCGCGAAGGCGTCATCGCCAACAACCCAGCCCGGCACATCGAGGTCCCGTCCTACCGCAAACCCCACGCCAAGGTCTGGACCGACGGCCGCGTCGAGGGATGGCAGCGCACCGGCGAGCGACCCTCAGTCGCGGTGTGGACCGCCGACCAGCTCGCCACCTTCCTCCACGGCGTCACCGACGACGCGTTGTTCGCCCCATGGTGGCTCACCGCCCTGCGCGGGCTGCGCCGGGGTGAGGCGTGCGGGCTGCGCTGGTCCGAGCTCGACCTCGACCACGGCGTCCTGTTCGTCGTCCGCAACCGCACCACCGCCGGCTACCAGGTGATCGAGGGCGAGCCGAAGACCGCCGCCGGGCGGCGGGCCGTCGCCCTGGACGGGCGGACCGTGAAAGTGCTGCGGGAGCACCGCCGCCGCCAGGCCCAGCAGCGGGAGCGTCGGTTTGCCGCCGGGAAGGTGTGGCACGACTCCGGGTACGTGTTCGTCGGCAAGGAGGGCAACCCGAATCCACCCTGGCTACGCCAGCGGACGCTTCCGGCTCCTCGTCAAACGCGCCGGGGTCCCGCCGGTCCGGCTGCACGACCTGCGGCACGGCGCCGCGTCCCTGGCACACGAGGCCGGCGCTGACCTCAAGACGCTCCAGGATCTGCTCGGACACTCCAGCATCGTGATCCCCGCCGACACCTACACCAGCGTCCTGCCCCTCGCCCAGCGCAAATGCGCCGACGCCACCGCGAAGCTCGTCCTCGCCGCCGACCGCCGCACCCGGGAAAAGATCTGCGGCAAGAGCCGCAGGAACCGACGCAACCAGCGACCCGCGAAAGGTGCGCCGACACCAGCACGACCGACCAACGGCAAGAATCCGCAGGTCACGCCACCGACGACCAGCAGGGCATCACAGACCGTCACGACACCACCGTCGCACCCGTGTGACACCCACCGTCCACAGGGACGGAAACGACGAGAGGTCTGAACCGCGTTTCCGCAGTTCAGACCTCTGACGATCTTGCGCGCCCGAAGGGACTCGAACCCCTAACCTTCTGATCCGTAGTCAGATGCTCTATCCGTTGAGCTACGGGCGCTTGGTGCCTGCCTAGTGTACACACCAGGTTTTACCGGTTTTGCGCGGAGGCTCCGGGATTCGAACCCGGGATGGGCTTTAAGACCCAAACCGCATTAGCAGTGCGGCGCCATAGACCGAACTAGGCGAAGCCTCCAACAACCCCTGTCGCCAGGAGCCGCCGTCCGAGGATACAGGGCCGGTGAAGGACCGGGCAAAGCGGGTAACCCCCTGGCGCGTCGGACCGGGCTGCGTGGTTTGCGTCACATCGTCCACCGGTGGACGATTGCCTGGTCGCACGGCGGGTGCCATCGGCGTTGGCGCATTACGCTCTTGCGAATGGGAGAGGAACCGAAGTCCACCGAGCCTCCGACTTCCAACGAGCCACCCCGCCACCCACGGGTCCTCGGCGACACCTCCCTGCGGTTCGAGCCGCCGCCGCAGGAGTCCGCCCCGGAGACCGCGCCACCGGCGGCGGCATCCCCGCGTCCGGCGACCACGCCGTTCGGCGCCCCGCCGCCGCCCGTCGTGGAGGCGCCGCGACAGGCGGCCCCGCAGCCCCGCGTGGCGCGCCCGGCGGCGAAGCCGGTGACCCCGTTCGCCCCGCCACCTGTGGCCGGACCTGCGCAGCAGCCGAGACCGGCCGCCCCTCCCCCGCCGGTCGCCGGGCCGCAGCCGAGACCGTCGGCTTCTCCGACGCCCGTGACCGGGTCCACGAAGCAGCCGAGGCCGGCCGCCGCTGCCCCGCCGGTCAAGCAGGCGAGCCCTCCCGAGCAGCCGCCACCGGTGACGAAGGCCACACCTGCGAAGGCCGCGCCCGCGAAGGCCGCGCCCGCGAAGACCACCGCCAAGAAGGCGGCACCCGCGAAGGTCGCGGCGAAGACGGTGCCTGCGGCGCGGACGTCCGAGCAGCCGGTGCCCGCCGCCGAGCCCGCCCAGGTGACGCCCCCGGAGGCAGCGGCACCGGCGAAGAAGGCGGCCAAGAAGGCCGTGGCCAAGAAGGCGCCGGCGAAGAAGGCAGCGCCCAAGGCGGAGGTCGAGCCCAAGGCGGAGGTCGAGCCGACACCGGAGACCCCGCCCGCGAAGAAGGCTCCCGTCAAGAAGGCCGCCGTGAAGAAGGCGGCGGTGAAAGCGACCTCGACCCAAGAGGTCCTCTTCCCGGCACCCAAAGCGCCCGAGGCGCCCGCAGCGCCCGAGCCGGCACCCGAGGCACCCGCTGCACCCGCTGCACCCGAGGCACCCGACGCACCCAAGGCACCCAAGGCAGCCGACGCACCCAGGGAAGCCGACGCACCCAGGGAAGCCGAGGAAGCCGAAGCAGCCGAGGCGGCGCCGGTGGTGGACGAGGTGCCGCTCGTCGAGGGGCGGGTGGAGGTGGTCGAGGCCGATCCGACCGACCTCGGGGTCCCGGAGAAGGAGCAGGAGGTGGAGCCGGCCGGGCGGGGGATCAATCCCGCGTACCTGCCGGAGCTGCTCGCCCTCGCCGCGGTCGCGCGGCTCGGGGAGGCGGCGCGGGAGCGGGCCGCCTGGTATGCGGCGAACTACCCCGGCGTCGACGGTGACGCGATCGGGCGGGCGGTGACGCGGGAGTTCGTGCGGCGGGCCAGGAGGCTGGGGATCGCGGCGGGAGCGGCCGGGTCGCTGGGGCTGGTGGTCGAGGCGGCCGGGGTCAACTGGCTGCACGCCAAGCTCGTCCTGCACCTGGCCGCCGCGCACGGGCACGATCCGCTCGACCGGGCGCGGGCGGCCGAGCTGCTCGTCCTGCAGCGGGTGTACGCGGAGGTCGCCACCGCCGAGGCCGCCATCATGGCCGCGGAGCAGGCGCAGCGTTCGCGGCGGGCCGTGCCCGGGGTGGGGGTCGCCAGGCTGGCGGGTCCGCTCGGCCGGACGCTCGGCGGCGGGCTGCTGCAGGCCGCCGGGGTCAGGATCGCCCGGCGCGCGGTGCCCGGGATCGGGCCGGTGATCGGGGCGGTCGCCGCGGTCAGGTCGACCGAGGCGATCGCCATGCGCGCCACCCGCTACTACCGGCGCAAGCCGGTCCCCACCCCCGACGGGCGATAGGGGTCACCGCGGGGCGACCCGCAGCGACGGCACCACAGCGGACGGCGGCCGAACAGGCCCGGAAACCGAAGCGGACGGCGACGGCCGCGCGGGCCTGGAAACTGAAGCCGACGGCGACGGCCGCGCGGGCCTGGAAACCGACGGCGACGCGCCAGGCGACGCGCCAGGCGACGCGCCAGGCCCCGGAGCGGGCGGCAAGGCGTCCGGGCCGACCGCGATCGTGGTCCAGGCCCGGGCCGCGGTGCTGTCGCCGAACTCGACCATGCCCAGGTACCGCTTCGCGGGGTCGAGGTCGTGCCAGGCCGCGGTGAAGGTCACCGGCCGGCCGGGCTGGACCGCGGCCACCGGCGGCGTGACCGTGAGGTTGCCGGCCGGGTCGCCACCGACGAGGAACGTGTGCGCCACGACCGGCCGGCCGTCGGCGTCGGGTGGCGCGGCGAAGCGCACGACGTACACCTCGAACACCCCCATGGACGTGAGCGGGATCTCCTCGTCGGCGGTGGTGCCGTCGCTGCGGTCCACGAGCTGCCCGTCCTGGTAGAGATAGAGGTCGACGTCGGTGCCGGGGACGTGGTCGGCGGCGAACGTGGCCAGGCGGCCGAACTCGGCGCCGGGCGGCACGGTGACGGTGAACTTGAAGACGGCCGGGCCGGTGGCGGGCGCCGTGGGCACGAAGGCGGCCGTGCTGCCGACGAGGTTCTGCTGGTGGACGGCCGACGCGGTGAGGCCGAAGAGCTTGGTGGTGACGTTGCCGCTGTACCCGGCGGTGAGCTCGATCGCGGCGGTGCCGGCGGCGCCGGAGCCGGTGACCTCGCCCGGGCCGGCGAGCGCGACGGGCCGGGCGCCGATGGGGCTGCGCACGGTGTGGCCGCGCAGGTCGGTCCAGGTGAGGGAGCCGAAGGTCCAGACGCGGTACGCGGCGTCGGTGCGCCGGATGGTGACCTTGAAGGTGGCGGACTCGCCGGGTGCGACGGTCAGGGTGCTCGGCGTGACGGTGACGGCGAGCCCCTGCGGCGTGGTGACGGAGGCGACGTAGACGCTCGGCTGGGTGGAGACGTTGGTGACGGTGCGGGAGACGGTCTGCGTCCCGGGCAGCGAGGCGACCGCGATCGACGGGTAGTTGAGGTCGCTGGGGTCGGCGCTGCCGACGGTGGGGCACCAGTCGCTGACGAGCTGCAGCTGGCCGATGGCGCACCCGTAGCGAGCCCAGTCCTGCGGGCCCGACTCGTAGACCAGGCCGGGATCGAAGGCCTGCGAAGGGCGGACGTGGCCGGAGCCGTAGTCGAGCGGGCTCGCGATCTTCCCGGCCCGCTGGATCATGCCGTCGGTGTTGTCGTGGACGCCGGCGGTGGTCATGAGCGCCGACTGGACGGCCGACGGCGACCAGCCCGGGTGCTCGGCGCGGATCAGGGCGGCGATGCCGGCGATGTGCGGGCTGGACATCGAGGTGCCGGACTCGCCGTCGAACAGGTTGCCGTGGTGGCCGGCCGGGGACACGCCGGCGACGATGTCGACGCCCGGGGCGGTGATGTCGGGCTTGATCAGGTCGCCGCCGCCGGCGAGGGCCGGGCCGGCGGAGGAGAAGGCGGCCATGGCGGGCGCCCGCGGCACCACCGCCGACACGGCTGAGAGCGAGGCGGTCGGGTTCGGGGTCGCCAGGTACGCCTTGATCGCCGCCCCGGCGACGTGGTCGACGTGGACGGTGGGGATGACGTGGTAGTCGGCGTTGAGCGAGTTCTCGCTCGGGTTGTAGAGGACCATGCCGACCCCGCCGGCGTCGCGGACGGCGATGCTCTTGTCGGTGCGCGGGTTGACGCCCCGCTTGCAGAGCACGATCCTGCCCTTGACCAGTGCCGGGTCGAGGGTGCCGGGGTAGCACAGCTCGACCTTCTCCGCGTCGGCGGTCTTGAGGCCGGCCTTCACGGAGTCGACGAGCGGCGCGGACGGCACGGCGGGGCCCTGGCCGGCGCCGGTGTAGGTCGTGCCGTCGCCGAGGGTCACGGACTTGTCGGCGCCGCGGTCGTGGGAGCTGGCGGCGACGGTGGTCACCCAGGGCGCGTTGTGCGCGACCGTGGACTCGTCGGGGCCGCTGTTGCCGGCGGACGTGGCGACGAAGACGCCGGCCGCGGCCGCGTTGTAGAAGGCGAGCTCGACCGGGTCGACGATGAGCGACTCGGAGCCGGAGACGGAGTAGTTGATGACGTCGACGCCGTCGCTGACCGCGTCGTCGACCGCGTCGAGCAGGTCGACGGTGCCGCCGGAGCCCTCGCCGTCGGACTGCCGCCACAGGGCCTTGTAGACGGCGATGCGGGCGGCGGGCGCCATGCCGGAGATGGTGCCGACGGGGTCGCCGTTGATGGTGGCGGGGACGTCGGGCAGGCCGGCGGCGGTGGTCGCGGTGTGGGTGCCGTGGCCGTCGTAGTCGCGCGGGGAGTGGAACTCCGACTCCCAGCCGCCGAAGCCGCCGCCGTCGTAGAAGCGGGCGCCGATGACCTTGTTGTTGCAGGTGATCCGCTGCTGGGCGGTGCCGGTGCCCTCGTCGCACTTGTCGGTGCCGCCCCTGGCCCACTTCTTGTCGATGACGGCCTGGTCGGGGCGGGGCTCGGGGAGCGGGGCGAGGCTGGGGCTCTCCGGCCAGAAGCCCGTGTCGATGACGCCGATGATCATGCCCTCGCCGGCACGGGACGGGTCGCCGAAGTGCTTGGCCCACGCCCCGGCCGGGCCCTCCAGGCCGAGGAAGCCGGTGGTGGAGATCGTGTCGACGGTGCGCCGCTCGTTGGGCCAGACGTGGCGCACGCCGGGGGTCCGCTCCACGCGGGCCTTCTGCTCAGGGGTGAGCGCGGCGGCGAAACCGTTGAAGGCCGACTCGTACACCGTGACCGTCCTGCGGATCCCGGCGCGGCGCAGGACGTCCGCGCGGCCGGCCCGGATCGCGCCGCGGGCGCTCTCCTGGCGTCCGGCCGGGTCGCCCTCCAGCTGCACGATGTAGAGCGCCGAGCTGGCCGCCTTGCCGGAGACCGCCACCGGCAGCGCGAAGACGGATGACGCGACGAGGGTGATGACGAGAAGGATTCGGCCCACACACGTCAGACTAATTGTGGCAATTTGCCCTATCTCAGGAACGTCAAATGATCCTTGAGCAGGGCGTACCCCACGAACGACACGATGTCGAGGATCGTGTGCGCCACGATGAGCGGCATGACCCGGTTCGTCCGCCGGTAGAACCAGCCGAAGACCAGCCCCATGACGAAGTTGCCGATGAACCCGCCGAAGCCCTGGTAGAGGTGGTACGACCCGCGGATCGCCGCACTGGTCACGATCGCCACCCAGGGGTTCCAGCCCAGGTCCCGCAGGCGGGTCAGCAGGTAGGCGATCATGACGATCTCTTCGAGGACGCCGTTCTGCAGGGCGGCCAGGATCAGCACCGGCACCGACCACCAGTGCGTGCCGAGCGCCTCGGGCACGATCTGCGCGCTGATCCCCAGCTCCCGCGCCGCCCACACGAGGGCGAGGCCCGGCAGGCCGATCAGGGCGGCCAGGCCCACGCCGTAGCCGAGGTCGGAGCCCGGCCGCACGCCGAGGCGCCAGTCCTCGTGGTCGCGGCGCAGCAGGTACACCGCGAGCAGCGGCGCGACGAAGCCCAGACCCGTGTAGACCAGCTGGTATGCCAGGTCGAGCCAGGGGCGGTCCGGGGTGATCGACGGGTTGAGCGTCGCGGTCTGCTCAGAGAGCGGCTTCACGTAGGTGAGCCGATCGATGATCGCCAGGATCGAGAGGATCGCGGACCTGCCGAGCGACACGCCGAGCAGCAGGATCACCTCGACGCGGACGGCACGCTTGTCGATCACGCGCGAACTCTAGTTCGGCAGGGGCGCCGCCCGCACGAAACGGCGCCCCTCCCGGTGTTACGAGTCCCCGAAGGCGTCGTATTTGATCCGAATTGCGGGGACCTGCATCTCCGCGAGGGTGCGCAGGGTCGAACGCACCATCTGCGGCGAGCCGGAGACGAAGAAGTCGTGGTCGTTCCACGGGCCGTAGCGGGCGACCACGTCGGAGATGTTGCCGTGCTCGCCGGGGAAGTCGGGGTCGTCGGTGGTCGCGGCCACCACCGACAGCCACGGGTAGCGGGCGGCGAGCCGGTTGAGGCACGCCAGGTCGTACAGGTCGTCGCGGTCACGGGCCCCGACGAACACGTGCACCCAGCGGGTCCGGTTGGCCCGGGTCATCTCCTCGATCAGCGCCTTGATCGGGGCGAAGCCGGTGCCGCCGGCGACGCAGACGATGTCGCGGGTCGAGCGGCGGTCCAGGACCATCGAGCCCATCGGGGCGCCGAGCCGGATCATGTCGCCCGGCTGGACCTTCCGGACCAGCGCGGAGGACACCCAGCCGGCGCCGACGGCCCGGACGTGGAAGTCGATGGAGCCGTCCTTGCGCGGCGCGTTCGCAGCGGAGTACACGCGCCACAGCCGCGGCTGGTATTTGCATTCGACGCTGATGTACTGCCCGGCGCGGTACTCCAGCGGCTGGAGCGGGCGGCACGTGATGACGGCGATGTCCTGGTTGCGCCGCTCGTGGTAGAGGACCTCGGCGTGCCAGTAGGGCGGGTTCGTGGAGTCGGCCTCGGCGCCGGCGATCATCTTCTCGGCGATCACCGCGTAGGCGTCCCGCCAGGCCTGGTCGAACTCGTGGGTCCACTGGTCACCGGCGAAGGTGCGCATGCCCTCCATCAGCGCCTCGCGGATGACGTCGTAGTGCTCGGGCCGCACGTGGAACTTGCGGTGGTCACGCCCGAGCGAGCGCAGGTACTCGTCGAACGTGTCGGGGTCGTCGACGGTCTGCACGGCGGTCACGATCGCGCCGAGAAGCCTGGAGCGCTGCACGTCCATCTGGACCGGGAAGAGGTCCCTCAGCTGTGGTTGGTTCAGGAACATACGCGCGTAGAAGTAGCTGGCGAGCTTGTCCTGCTGCTCCTCGACGAGGCTCCAACTCTCCTTCAGTAAACGCGACAGATCGCTCATCGGTGCCCTTCGCGGTCAAACGTAGGTGCCGTCGGACAGCCAGCGTCGCCACCAGGGAAGAACACGCATCGCACTGAGTGTGCGACGTCCCGTGTTCACCGGTTCTTTTCCACTCGACGCGCCGGGACGGGGCGCTGGACAGGTCGGCCTTTCGGGTCAATCGCACTGACTGTCCGGCCGTCGCACACCACCGGTGTTTGGCTGGTGACAGAGCCAGCCGCCCATGGAGGTGCACCGTGCCGACCGTGTCCGATCTTTCGCGCGACGTGTCCAATGAGCTCGACGACCGGATGCAGCTCTTCATCCGCCGCCAGGAGATGCTGTTCGTGGCGACGGGCGAGCCGGAGGACGGCCACGACTGCACGTTCGTCACCGGCGGCGCCGGCTTCGTGCGGGTCTTTTCGGAGAACCGGCTCGCGTGGCCCGAGTTCGGCGACGAGGGCCTGTCGGAGGCGATCACCGACATCGAGCGCGACCCGCGGGTCAGCCTGCTCTTCGTCGACTTCGCCCGCGGCGCGATCGGGCTGCACGTCAACGGCAAGGCGAAGGTGCTGGACGACGACGCGATGCGGCGCGCGTACCACTCGCTCCACCTGGATCCCGCGCTGGACCTGGTCGCCGACCGCCGCCCGGCGCGCTGGATCACGGTCTACGTCGAGTCGGCCTACATCTCCGCCGCGGGCGAGTTGTAGCGTCCCGCCCTTCCGGACGCCCGAGCTCTCGGGCGTCCGGGCTTCGGGCACTCAGGCGTAGTGCCAGGGCTTGCCCGTCTGGCGGTACTCCGTCGTCGGCACGAGCGGCGCGTCGTCCTCCATCCGGTCCACGTAGAGCCGCCCGTCCAAGTGGTCGATCTCGTGCGCGACCAGGCGGGCCAGCGCCTGGTCGTACACCGTCGTCACCGTCGAACCGTCGAGCAGCTCGCTCTCCACGGTGATCCGCAGCGGCCGCCGCACCAGCCCGCGGACGTCGAAGAACGACAGGCAGCCCTCGAACTGCTCATCGGCGTCGGCCGACTCCGCCACGACCCGCGGGTTGATCAGCACGATCTGCTCCGCGTCAGGGTCGGCCGCGCGGATCACCGCCACCGCCAGCCCCGAACCGAGCTGCGGGGCGGCGAGCCCCACGCCCTTCACGAAAGGGTGCAGTGCCTCGATCCGGTCCAGCGCCGTGGCCAGCTGCTCGATGACGTCCTCGGCCCGCGCCGACTCACCGGGCAGGTCCAGCCGCCGCACCGGCCGGTCGAGTCCGGCGTCGCCGCGTTGGATCACACCGGCCGCGCGCATGGCGTCACTCGAGGCCGGCTGCACGAAAGGGGGCTCCTCCCAGTCGTCCGGCTGCTCGACCGCCCCTTCCGGCCGGGTGCCCCGGAAGCGCCACTCCAGCCGGTAGCGGTCGTGCAGGGTCGCCTGCTCGGTGTGCCACGAGAAGACCGCCCGCCCGTCGACGGACAGCTCCTGCGTGATGGGGGTGCGCAGCGGCACCTCCTCGGCCGACAGCGACGTCTGCACGCCCCAGACGACCGGCCGCATCCGCGCCGGGAACTCGACCTCGATGGTGAGCTGCCGGGTGGGCAGGCGGACGGTGCGCTGGAACCAGTGGCCCCACTTCTCGACGCTGATGTGCCACGAGTACGCGATGGTGGTCCGCTGCCCCGGGTACAGGGGGAAGCGGCCCTGCGCGTTCTCGAACAGCAGCCACGCCTCCTTGAGCGCGTCCCGGTCGGTCTTGGACCGCCAGTCCATGGGCTCGCCGGCGCACGACGCGACCATCGCCAGCTCGTCCCACGACATGGGGTGGTCACGGTGATGGCGGTTGGAGCGCGCCGGGTCGTCCGGGTAGCGGTCCACGGAGATCCGCACCAGGTAGCGCGTGACCGGCTCGGTGCCGGCGTTGTACAGCGCACGGCGGACCGTGCACCGGTATTTGCCGTCGACGTAGGACAGCCGGGCGGTCTCCCGCTCGACGACCAGTCCCGTGCCGGGCGGCAGCCACTGGTCGGGCACCGGCGGGTCGCGGCCGGGGAGGCCGACCCGGCTGCGGGCGGTCGCGCGCAGCTCGTCGTACTCCTTGTAGCGCTGCCAGATGGCGCCGCCGCTCTGCAGGATCGCCTCGGCGCGCCGGGCGAAGTCCTCGGTGGGGCGGTGGCGGCGGGCCTCGACGTGGCTCACGTAGGAGGCGTCGAACCCCATGGCGGCGGCCAGCTGCTTCTTGGACATGCCGCGGTCGATGCGCCACCGCGCGAACTCCGCGACGAACGCCTCTGACGCCCGCTGCACGGGAGAGTCGCTCGAAGTCATGTCCGTCCCAGCCTCGCAGGGAGACGGCCCCTGCCCGACTCAGTGTCCTCGGGGTCGGCTGCCGAACAGGTCAAGCGGACAATTTGCCGACAAAAGGGTTGACAACGCCACCCCATCGGCGTTGATCAACGCATCGACATCAGCAGCCAGTCTGTGCAAAGTTACACAAAGTGACATCGGATAACGGACAATGTTGGAGTGGTTAGGCTTACCTAATCGCGGTATCGTGTGCGCTTGGCATGCACGTCTGGGGGTATCCGACGGTGGTGAGCACCGCACACACGCATAGGACGAGCGCCGCGCCGCGGCGTCCTCGCAGTGTGTCCCCCTGCCCGCCCGGCACCAGCGGCGACCCAACGTGACCGCCCTCATCAGCCGGACGGCCGTCGATCCCCTGGCCCCGGTGATCGCCGGGCTGGCGCGGATGGGCCTGCGGCACGGAAAAGAATCACTCCAAGGGCTGTCCACCGGGCTGGTCCCGCCGCACACGCCCGGCTGGCGCGCCGCCGGCGAGCTGCTCACCGCCGAGGGCGTCCGGGAGTGGCTCGACGCCGCCGCCCAGCGCTGGGACGCGCAGCCGCACGCCGCCGCCGCCCTCGCCTGGAAGTGCTACTCGTACTGGCTGGCCCTGCCGGCTGTGATCGGGTTCACCGGTTCCCGGCGGGTACCGCTGATGACACCGGATCACGTCCTGGTCCGGTTCTCCGACCGGCAGCCCTTCCTCACCCTCGCGCTGCGCCGGCCCGTCACCGCGGTCCTCGCCACCGACCCCATCGTCGCCACCGACACGCCGGGGCTGCTCATCGTCGACGACGAGGACGAGCTGCTGGGCGTCATGCGGCGCTCGCTGGTCGACGCCCACCTCGACCCGATGCTCGACGAGGTGCGCAAGCAGGCCCGCCTGGGCCGGCGGACGCTGTGGGGCTCGGTCGCCTCCGGGGTCTCCTACGCGATCTCCCGCGGCCACGTCGCGCCCCCGGACGTCCTCCTCGACACCGCCCACCGCGTGCTGACCGCGCTCGGCGCCGACGACCTCGTCGACCTCAGCGCCCGCGAGCAGGGCGGCCTCGACATCAAGCGGCGCACCTGCTGCCTCGCCTTCACCCTGCCCACCCCGAAGGTCTGCTCGAGCTGCTGCATCCGCGCCTGACATCAATTTCGGCGTCGATGGGTAAGTTGATGTCATCAACGACAGCGTCTCGACCAAGCACACCAGGCACGTCCGCCTGGGCGATCACCTCTGCCTGCCGTTCGCGAGCGACCAGGAGCAGCGCGAGGTGGTGTCCGCCTACATCGCCGACGGCCTCGTCCGCGGTGAGCGGGTCCTGTACTACTCGGACCGGACCGCGCCGGGCGCCATCGACGCGTGGCTCGACCCGCGCGGCGTCGACGGGGCCCTCGCGATCGCCCGCGGCCAGCTCGAGGTCCGCCCGGCGGCCGACGACCGCTTCGACCCGGGCGTCCTCGTCGACGGCATCCGGGACGCCGTCCGGGACGCCCGCGCCGCCGGCTTCCAGGGGCTGCGCCTCACCGGCGAGATGAGCTGGGCCCTGCCCGACACCGTCCGCCTGCACGAGTACGAGTCGGGTGTCGCCTCGACCGTCACCGGCTCCGACGGGGTCGCGGCGGTCTGCCAGTACGACGAGCGCCTCTTCCACAAGGCGGACTTCTCCGGTCTCGTCGCCCGGCACCCCGGGGTGATGACCATCGACCCGCTGCACGACGACC
This sequence comes from Dactylosporangium sp. NPDC050588, assembly GCF_040654975.1. Lineage (NCBI taxonomy): Bacteria > Bacillati > Actinomycetota > Actinomycetes > Micromonosporales > Micromonosporaceae > Dactylosporangium > Dactylosporangium sp. NPDC050588. The sequence continues at coordinate 89,254 of NZ_JBFAJA010000050.1, forward strand.
GCCGGCTCCGCATCGTGCCCACATTCTCGCCCCGCGGCCTGCGCATCATCGGCACCGTCGACGACGCCACCGCCGGGCCGTTCTCCGAGGCGCTCGCCCACACCGCGGGATGGCCCGAGCCGATCGTCGTGATCAACCTCGCCGAGCTGCGCTTCATCGACGTCGCCGGCATCCGCGCCCTGGTCCGCGCCGCCGAGGCGCTGCCACCGGACCGGGTGCTGGAGGTGCGCCACCTCGCCCCGACCCTGCGCAACGTGCTGCGCATCGTCGGCTGGGACACCACCCCGGGCCTCACCATCGGGGACGCGGGGGTGCGGGCGTCGTGATGGGCCTGAAGCGCCGCGAACGGCGCCGGAGCACAACGGGGGCGACGTCGTGACCCTGATCCACCAGGCGCTGCTGTTCGACTCGCCCGAGCAGTTCCTCGCGGCGGCCGTGCCGTTCATCGTCGAGGGCGTGCACCGCGGCGACACCGTCCTGGCCGTGACCTCCACCCGCAACACCAGCCTCCTGCACGAGCGGCTCGACGCCGCCGCCGACCGGGTCACCTTCCTCGAGCCGTCCGGCTGGTTCGACTCCCCCGGGCGCACCCTCGACGCCCACCACCGCCGCATCGACGCCCTCGCCGGCGACAGCGCCTTCCTGCGGGTCATCGGCGAGCCCGTCTGGGTGGGCCGCGACGACCTCGAGACGTCGGAGTGGGGCCGGTACGAGTCGGTGGTCAACGTCGCGCTCGCCGACTCCCGCGCCTGGGTCATGTGCGGCTACGACAGCAGCGTCCTCGCCAGCACCATCGTCGACGACGCCCGCCGCACCCACCCGCGGCTCGCGGTCGGCACCGCCAGCGAGATCAGCGCCGACTTCACCGAGCCCGCCTCCTACTACGCCGCCCACAACACGCCGCTCACGCCGTATCCGGCCACCGGCGTCGAATGGATCCCGGTCCACCCCGACCTGGCCCCGGTCCGGCAGTTCGTCGCCGACCACGCCCCGCGCCTCGGCGTCGCGAACGACCGGATCGACGACTACGTGCTCGCCATCAACGAGATCGCCACCAACGTCCTGCGGCACGGCGGCGGCACGGGCGAGGCCCGCATGTGGGCGACCGACCGCCGGGTCATCTGCGAGATCACCGACTCCGGCACCGCCACCGGCAACTTCCTGGGTTTCCTGCGCGCCGGCCCGCACTCGGAGCGCGGCCACGGGCTGTGGATCGCCCGGCAGATCTGCGACCTGCTGGAGATGCGCACCGGCGCCACCGGCACCACCGTCCGCCTCCACATGCGGCGGGCGGGCTTCTGAGGCGCAGCGGCGCGCCCCTGGTTGGATGGACACCGTGACCGCTTCCTTCTTCGCCGCCGAAGGTCCGCCGGAGGCGGAGTTCCACCCCGGCATCGCCCGGCGGATGGCCCACAAGACGGTCGCCGCCGGCGCCCTGATCAGGGACCCCGCCGGCCGGATCCTCTTCGTGGTGCCCAACTACAAGCCGTACCTCGACCTGCCCGGCGGCATCGTGGAGACGGGCGAGCCGCCCAGCGCCGCCTGCCGCCGCGAGGTCCTCGAGGAGCTCGGCCTCGACCGGCCCACCGGGCGCCTGCTGGTCGTCGACTGGACGCCCGGCCGCGACCCCTGGAGCGACCAGGTCCAGTTCGTCTTCGACGGCGGCGTCCTCGACCCCGCCACCGACCTGCGCCCCGCCGCCGACGAGCTCACCGGCGTCCGGTGGCTCCCGCTGGACGACGCCACCATCCGCGCGTCCCTGCACCGCCGCCTGTCACTGGCATTGACGGCGCTCACCACCGGCGAGCCGATCCACGCCGAGATGGGCCACCGCCACCAGTAGCGTTACTCAACTCCGGGCGCGCCCTACTCGCCCCCGAACGGGGGAAGCTGACCAGCGCAGGACCGGAACCGTTCGCATGCTGACGACCTCGTGTCCGGCCGCGCACACTCTGTTGCGTGCCACGGTTCATTGAGGAAGCAGCATGATCGGCCACACGCCCCGCCACCGGGAGCCCGGCCCGACCGCCAAGATGCTGCGCAAGGTGCGCTGGCTCCGGGTGATGCACCCGCGCCTGCCGGCACCGTCGGTGGTCGCCATGGACGCGGGTCTGGACCCCACCTGCGTCTCCCGGCCGTCGGCAGTCGCGCTCCCCACCCACATCACATAACCCGCCGACGGTGGCTGACCGGGGGAAGGCCGACCTGTGCGACGGCCCGCCTTCCCCGGTCAGCGGCCGGCACGAAAACGGCGCCCCTGGTGTCAGAGGCGCCGTTTGCCGGGTGTGTGTCAGTCGTCGAGCCAGTCCAGCGAGCGCCGGTTGCCGCCGTTGGCGCCGCCGCGGGGGGCGCCCTGCGGGTCGCCGTAGCCGCCGCGCTGCTCGTAGTTGTCGTTGCCGGCCCGCGGGGGCTCGGGGACGCGCTCGTAACCGTCGCGCTCGTAGCCGGCGGCGGGCTCGTAACCGCCGCGCTGCTCGTAGCCGCCGCGGCCGGCGTACGGGCCGTCGTAGTCGGCCTGGCCGTTGTAGCCGTTGCCGGCGCTCGGGCCGTAGCCACCGCCGGCGCTCGGGTAGCCGTCGCCACCGCCGCCGGGGCCGTAGCCGCCCTGGCCGCTACCGGCCGACGGGCCGTAGCCACCCTGGCCGCCGCCGGGGCCGTAACCGCCCTGGCCACCACCCGGGCCGTAGCCGCCCTGGTCGCCACCCTGGCCGTAGCCGCCCTGGTCGCCGCCGTAACCGTTGGCGCCGTTGCCGTTGTAGCCGCCGCCGGACGAGGGGCCGTAGCCGTTCTGGCCGCCGTCCGCGCCGTAGCCGTTGGCACCGTTGGCGCCGTTGGCGCCGCCCGAGCCGTAGCCGCCGCCCTGGCCGCCCGCGTAGCCGTTGCCGGCGCTCGGCTCCCAGCGCTGGGTGGAGTCCGCGTACCCGCCGCCACCGCCGCCCGAGGGGCCGTAGCCGGCCTGGTCGTTGTAGCCGTTGCCGCCGCCGGCGCCGTACTCGGGGCTGTAGGGGTCGACCGCCGGGCGGGACGAGGGGCCGTAGCCCGCCGAGGGGGCGCCCTGCGCGTAGCCGTCCTGGTCGTTGTACCCGCCGCCGTTCGCCGCGCCGTAGCCCGCACCGGCGGCCGCGGCACCGTAGCCGGAGCCCGCCCGCGGCAGGGGCGCGCCGTACGGGTCCGGCGGCACGTCGTAGTCGCTGGCGCGGCCCGGGCGCACGATCGCGGTCGCGTCGTTCGCGGAGCCACGGTTGATCATCGTGGGCGCGCCCATCGCGCTGACCATCGTCGGGTCGGCCTGGGCCTGGCGGTAGCCGGGGCGCTGGGCCGCGCCTCCGCCGCCGCGCCGCGGGGCCGGCTCCTCCTCGAGGTCCTCTTCGTCGTCGTCACCGCGGCGGCGCAGGAGCAGCACGATCGCGACGATGCCGAAGATGACCAGGAGCGCGCCGAGCGCGATCAGGATGTACGAGGAAAGGCCGCTGCCGCCCCCGCTGGACGTGTTGGTCGTGTTCTGCGCGCCCGGGGCCGCGGCCGACTGCGAGTCCGCGCCGGCGGGCGTGGTCTCCTCCATGGACGGCGGCGCGATCGGGGAGGCGGTCGAGCCGATCGGCAGCAGGGCGATCCGGTTGCCGGTGCTCCCCTTGCCCGCCTGCACGTTGATGTTCTTCGACCCGGCGTCGTACCCGTTCATGGTGACCGAGATCGAGATGCCGCCCGGGGCGATGGGGTTGCTCTCGGTGCCGAGCCAGCGGTAGACGCCGGCGTCGTTGGTGTTCATCGAGCGGCTCTTGCCGGCGCCGTCCTCCATGGTGACGGTCGCGCCCTTGAGCGCCTTGCCGGTGGTCGAGTCGTTGACCGTACCTGAGACCTCGGTCACCGTCTGCGTCGCCGGCGCGGTCGCCGCGGCCGCCTTCAGGGTCACCTTGAACGAACCGGACCCGCCGCCCTGGATCTTGAGCTGTCCGTTGACGTCGCGCTGCTGGCCGGCAGGAATCGAACTCTGGCCGGGCGGAGTGAAGGTAGCGGTGAAGCCCTTCGAGTCATTCGGCATCAGCTGGTTCGCCGGGATGCTGCACTTGAAGCCCGTCCCGGTGGCTGAGCAGCCGGGGGGCGTGCTCATCGCGATCTGCTGGGAACCGACCTCGATGTCGACGCTGAACTCAACGGTGTCAGCCGGTGCCGCGTCGCCGCTGTTCTTCACCGTGATCGTTGAGGATTGCGCCCCACCTCCGACGGTCAGCGTCGGGCTGTTCGCACTGATCGTCAGTTCCGCGGCCGCGAACGCTGGCGCGGCTGTCGTGCCGACTAGAGCGCCCGTCACCAGTACGGCCGCCGCTCCCGAGCGGAGCAGCAAGGCTCGTAGGTGGGTAGTCACGTCCACACCCCTCCGGATCTTGACTTCACCCGAGCGTCTCTGCCGAGCATGTCTGTCGATGGTCCATCATGCGAGCGGGGCTCGCTTTGCATGGTGCGCCGCAGCAAACTATGCCTTGTCCACAGGGGTCGGCGAAAGGCGCAGGGTGTTGCGACCGGCCCACAGGCGGTCGTATCGTCCCGTCATGTCCACTCCGCACCGATATTCCGACACGGTGCAGACCGTCCTTGATGCGATGGATGCCGGGCTCGTTCCGGACCGGTTCGCGCTGCGTGACGCTGTGCGCGAGCTTCTGGCTGACCTGCGGTCCCGTGTTCCCGGCCGTTCGGTGGAGGTGCGGGTTCCTCCATACGGTGCGATTCAATGTGTCGAGGGTCCGCGTCACACGAGAGGTACGCCACCCAACGTCGTGGAGACCGACCCCGCCACCTGGCTGGAGATCGCCACGGGTCGGAAATCGTGGCATGAAGCAGTCACCACCGGGAAGATCCGCGCGAGCGGAGTTCGGGCTGATTTATCGGTCTATCTACCCTTGTAACTGCGCAATTCGTACGTGACACTGGTTACGAGCCGCGCGTGAACTGTGGCTGTGCGTCATGCCAAATTCCTCGCGTACACTTTGGGGCGCGAAGGCGACCGAATTACGGCGCCTATCAGGTCGGATTCCCCTCGACCCACACCGCCGACGAACCCCGACGAACTGCGACGACAGGAGCGGCAACGTGCCCCGAGGCGATGGCCGGTTGAGCCACGAGCTCGACCCCCAGCGTCCAGGTCCTCAGGACAAGTGCGGTGTGTTCGGCGTCTGGGCGCCGGGCGAAGAGGTCGCGAAGATGACCTACTACGGGCTGTATGCATTGCAGCACCGTGGCCAGGAAGCGGCCGGCATCGCGGTTTCCGACGGCTCAGGCGTGGTGGTGTACAAGGACCTCGGCCTCGTGTCGCAGGTCTTCGACGAGCCGACCCTGGCGAGCCTGCGCGGCCACATCGCGATCGGCCACGCCCGCTATTCGACCACCGGCGGATCCAACTGGGAGAACGCGCAGCCCACGCTGCGCTCCACCGCCCCCGGCGAGGACCGCGGCGGCACCACGATCGCCCTGGCGCACAACGGCAACCTGGTCAACACGGCCGAGCTGGCCCGCCGCGTCGCCGAGCTCGGCGAGCGCGACCAAATGAACTCGACCAACGACACCGCTCTGGTCACGGCGCTGCTCGCGGCCCGCCCGGACCTGTCGGTGGAGGCCGCGGCGCTGGAGGTGCTGCCGACCCTGCGCGGCGCGTTCAGCTTCGTGTTCATGGACGAGGACACCCTGTATGCGGCCCGCGACGTCAACGGCGTCCGCCCGCTGGTGCTCGGCCGCCTGGAGCGCGGCTGGGTGGTGGCCAGCGAGACCGCCGCGCTGGACATCGTCGGCGCCAGCATCGTGCGCGAGATCGAGCCCGGCGAGCTGATCGCCATCGACGAGCACGGCCTGCGCTCCACCCGCTTCGGCACCCCCGACCCCAAGGGCTGCCTGTTCGAGTACGTCTACCTGGCCCGCCCCGACACCACGATCGTCGGGCGCAACGTGCACGCCGCGCGCGTGGCGATCGGCCGCACGCTGGCCAAGGAGCACCCGGTCGAGGCCGACATGGTCATGCCGGTGCCGGAGTCGGGCACCCCGGCCGCGATCGGCTACGCGACGGAGTCCGGCATCCCGTTCGGCCACGGCCTGGTCAAGAACGCCTATGTCGGGCGCACCTTCATCCAGCCGTCCCAGACGATCCGCCAGCTGGGCATCCGGCTCAAGCTCAACCCGCTGCGCGACAACGTGCGGGGCAAGCGCCTCGTCGTCGTCGACGACTCTGTCGTGCGCGGCAACACTCAACGTGCGATCGTGCGTATGCTGCGAGAAGCTGGTGCGGTCGAAGTGCACGTCCGCATCTCGTCGCCGCCGGTCAAGTGGCCGTGCTTCTACGGCATCGACTTCGCCACCCGGGCGGAGCTGCTCGCCAACGGGCTCGACCTGGAGGGGATCCGCCGGTCGATCGGCGCCGACTCGCTCGGCTACGTGTCGCTGCCAGGCCTGATCGCGGCGACCGAGCAGCCGGCCAACCGGCTGTGCAGCGCGTGCTTCGACGGTCAGTACCCGATCGAGCTGCCGGCCGACAACGTGATCGGCAAGCACGTCCTGGAAGGTGTGGCGCGCGCTGCGGGGGCCGCTTCCACCACGACCGACGGTGGCGCGGTCAGCGTCGCCGCCAGTCCGGGCGGCTCGGGCGCACTGCTGCGCCCGTGACCCGCCCACCCGTAGCACCATGCGGTGGCCGCCGCCAAGGCAATCAAAGGGGAGAAAGTGACGCACGTGGATGAGCGCGCCGAGAAGGCCGGTGAGACCGGCCAGGGCAGCACCCCCGAGCGGCAGTTGTGGACCGCCGGTAACGGCAGGGGCCGCCGGCGCACCGTGACGTACGCCGACGCGGGCGTGTCGATCCACGCCGGCGAAAAGGCCGTCGAGCTGCTCCGCACCAAGGTGCACCGCACGCACCGGCCCGAGGTCATGGGTGACATCGGCGGGTTCGCGGGCCTGTTCCGGCTCGACCTCAAGAAGTACAAGAGCCCGATCCTCGCCTCGTCCACCGACGGCGTCGGCACGAAGCTCGCCATCGCCCAGGCCATGGGCATCCACGACACGGTCGGCATCGACCTCGTCGCGATGGTCGTCGACGACCTGGTGGCCTGCGGCGCCGAGCCGCTGTTCCTGCTCGACTACATCGCCTGCGGCGAGGTCGTGCCGGACCGGGTCGCCGAGATCGGCGCCGGTATCGCCGACGGCTGCCGCTACGCGGGCTGCGCCCTGCTCGGTGGCGAGACGGCCGAGCACCCCGGCGTGATGCGCCCGGACGAGTACGACATCTCCGGCACCGGCGTCGGCGTCGTCGAGGAGGACAAGATCCTCGGCCGCGACCGGGTCGAGGTCGGTGACGTCGTCATCGCCCTGCGCTCCTCGGGCCTGCACTCCAACGGCTACTCCCTGGTCCGGCACGTGCTGCTCGGCGCGGGCCGCATGCGCCTGGACAGCGTCATCGACGAGTTCGGCTCGCAGCGCACCCTCGGTGAGGAGCTGCTCACGCCGACCCGGATCTACGCGAAGGACTGCCTCGATCTCATCACCGAGAGCGACGTCCACGCGTATGCCCACGTCACCGGCGGCGGCATCCCGGGCAACCTGGTCCGCGTCCTGCCGGAGAACGTGGACGCCGTCGTCGACCGCGCGACCTGGCGGCCGCAGCCCATCTTCGACCTCGTGCGCACCAAGGGACGCATCGAGGACATGGAGATGGAGAGCACGTTCAACATGGGCATCGGCATGCTGACCGTCGTCTCCGCCGAGGACGCGGACCGCACCCTGGCGTTCCTCGCCGGTCGCGGCCTGGACGCCTGGCAGGTCGGCGAGGTCATCGAGGGCACCGGCCAGGTGCAGATGGTCGGCTCGCACACGCGAGGCTGACCGTCCCCCTGGGGATGCCGGTAGCTGTCGGAATAGGCGGGATTGGGGAAGTCTCGCCTATTCCGATCTCCAGGTCTTACCGCGGAGGGTCAAGAGACCTAGGCTGAAGCGACACGTCCCTACACCCAAAAGGAGGACGGGGCGGTGTCGTGGAGCGGCATGCGGGGCATCTCGCCGGTGCCAGGCTACGTCGTGATGCAGCCCACGACGTTGTGCAACCTTGACTGCACGTACTGCTACCTGCCGTTCCGGTCCCGCAACGACCGGATGAGCCCCGCCGTCGCGGGCGCGGTCGCCGCGTCGGTCAACGGGTGGGCCGCCGGCAACGACCGCTTCTCAGTGGTGTGGCACGGCGGCGAGCCGCTGACCGCCGGGCGGGCCGCGCTCGCCGAGCTGATGGCCCCGTTCGAGGGCGTCGAGCACCACGTGCAGACGAACGCGACGCTCATCGACGACGACTGGTGCGAGTTCTTCACCGAGCACCAGATGCACGTCAGCGTCAGCGTCGACGGGCCGCCCGAGCTCAACGACCAGCGGGTCGACCGGGCGGGCTCCCCCTCGTACAGCCGGATCCAGCGCGGCATCGAGACGCTGCGGCGGCACGGGATCCCCTTCTCGGCGCTCTGCGTCGTCAGCGCGCCCGGGCCGGGCCTCGCCACCCGGCTCTACGACTACTTCCTCGACCTCGGCTGCGACGTCCTCGGGATCAACATCGAGGAGCAGGAGGGCGTCAACGCCCGCGCGAACGACCACGGCACCGCCGCGGTCCGCGGCTTCTGGGCCGAGCTCGTCGCGGCGTGGCGGCGCGACCCGCGCATCCACGTGCGGGAGATCGAGTGGACGCTGCGCTACGCGGGCGCGGTCCTGGCCGGCGGCGCCGACGGCGTGCTGCCCGCCGCGCTCGACCCGATCCCGACGATCGCCGCCGACGGGCGCGTCTTCCTGCTCTCACCCGAGCTGGCGGGCTTCACGGACGCGCGCTACGGCGACTTCTCCTCCGGCAGCGTCCTGCGGACACCGCTGGCCGAGATCCTGGCCGGTGCGGCCGGCTCGGCCGGGTGGGTGCCGGAGTACCTGCGCGGCGTCGAGGCGTGCCGCTCGACGTGCGCGTACTTCGGCTTCTGCGGCGGTGCCCACGCGGCGAACCGCTACTTCGAGCACGGCAGGTTCGACAGCACCGAGACGAATCACTGCCGCAACAGCAAGATTTGCCTTCTGGAGGGAGTGCTGGACCATGCCGGAGCACGCTGACCCGGTCACCGAGCGCGTCCACGGAGCCGCTGACGGCCTCCGTGTGCTGCTCGATGAGGCCGCCGTGGCAAGGGCCGCCCGCTCGGAGGCGAGTGGTCAGGACGGCGCGAGCGCCGTCTGCGCCTGGAACCACTTCGAGAACATCCCGACCTTCTACAACTGGAACAACCGTCCCCGTTGAGGGCTGGTCCAGCAGCGTCAGGCTATGACCAGACACCCACGCGGTGTGCCGTCGAGAGAACGGCCACCGCGCGGGTGTCTCGGACATGACGCGGGCACGTGGGGTCGCCACGTGCCCGTCAGCCGGGTAGACCGATGATCAACGACTCCGTGAGCGCCAATCGCTGTCGCTGGAGGAGTCGTCGTAGTTACCGTCGTCCTCGTCGTCGGCCTCATCGTCGACTTGATCGCCGGATCCGGCGTAGTCGTCGTAAGACTTCGGGCTGCCCGCGAGCTCGCGCTGCAACGCGTCGAGGTCGGTGTTTGGGGAGTGATACTTCAACTCCCTGGCCACCCTAGTCTGCTTGGCCTTCGCACGGCCGCGCCCCATGGCTCGACCCCCTCGCACAGAATTACGGGGCAGCCATTACCGGCAGGCCCCGACAACGTCAGGCATCTCTCGTGGCTCTTACGGTACATGTCGAGGGCACCTTTCGGCATCTCGCCCCTGCCGACCAATTCGGTGGCGTTGCTTACCCGACCGGACCGGTTGGGTAAGCACCACCGTCGTACCGTGGTCGTCACGTCCTACAAGAGGATCGTACGGAGCCTTCCGACGTCGGCCATCCGCCGTTCGGCGAGTCGGTCCGCGGCGGCCGCCGGCGGGACCCCCTCGGCCTCTGCGAGCTGCAGGATCTCCCGGGTGGTGTGGAAGATCCGGGCGGCCCGCTGCTGCGCCCGGGCGAAGTTGAAACCTTCGATCTCGTCGGCCACCTGGATGACCCCGCCGGAGTTGACGACATAGTCGGGTGCGTAGAGCACGTCGCGCTCGGCGAGCAGTTTCTCCACCCCCGGGTGAGCCAGCTGGTTGTTCGCCGCGCCGGCGACGATCTTGGCGCGCAGCACGGCCACGGTCTCGTCGCTGAGCGCCCCACCGAGCGCGCACGGCGCATACACGTCCAGGTCGGCCGCGACGAGGTCTTCGCTGCTGTCGACCACGTCCACCTGCGGATAGGTGGTGCGGACCCACTCCAGGGCGCGCTCGTTGACGTCGGTCGCGACGATCGACGCGCCGTCCTCGATGAGGTGCTCGGTGAGGTGCTTGCCGACCTTGCCGAGCCCGGCGATGCCGACCCGCCGACCGGCGAGCGTCGGGCTGCCCCAGCGGTGCTCCGCCGCTGCCCGCATGCCCTGGAAGACCCCATAGGCGGTAAGGACCGACGAATCACCCGCGCCGCCGTGCGACTCGGAGCGTCCCGTGACGAACCTGGTCTCCTTCGCCACGACGTCCATGTCCTGCACATAGGTGCCCACGTCGCACGCCGTGTAGTAACGACCGCCGAGCGACTGCACGAACCTGCCGTAGGCCCGCAGCAGTGCCTCACTCTTGTCCTTGTCCGGGTCACCCCAGATGACGGCCTTGCCGCCGCCGAGGTCAAGGCCGGCGAGCGCGTTCTTGTACGCCATGCCGCGGGAGAGGTCGAGCACATCGTGCAGCGCGTCGTCCTCCGAGGCATACGGGTAGAAGCGGGTCCCGCCCAACGCCGGTCCGAGCGCCGTCGAGTAGATGGCGATGATCGCGCGCAGGCCGGACGGCCGGTCGTGACAGTAGACGACCTGCTCGTGGCTGGTGGTGAAGACACCCATGGATGCTCCTGTGTCGGTGGGGGGCCCGATCCTCGTGAGACGGCGCCTGTACACCGACCCTAATACCGGCGACCGACAGTTTCGTGCGACGATCGGCCCGTGCCGTCGCTCTTCGCGTCATATCTGCGGGTGTACGAGCCGCTGGCCGCTTTCGATCGCGACCACCAGCTGTACTGGCGTCGCTACGTCAAGGAGGGCCGGGCGGTCGCGCTGTCCGACGGCCCCGGGCGGCAGCGGACTGCGGTCATCGAGGCGCTCGGCGCCGGCTGGACACGCCTGCCCGACCTGCCCGACGAGGCCTACGTCCTGGAGGCCGACGACACCCTGCTCGTCTGCCCGTGGAACCTGCGCATCCGGGTCGCCGAGGCGGCGCTCACCGCCCGCGACGGCGTGCCGAGCGTGATCGCCGACGCCTTCGTCCCGCCGGTGCTCGCCGGCCTGGCGCAGACCGTCGTCGACGACTGGCGCAGCGGCGACCACGTCCTGGAGCGCGGCATGCCCCGGGTGCACGAGCAGGTCGCCACGTGGGGGGTGCCCCTGCGCTGGTTCGTCTTCGTCGACCTCGAGGAGCGCGAGCTGTCGCTGCGCCCCGGGCGGCGGGTGCTGCGCTACCGCACCGAGATCTCCAAGGCCCGCCGGCGGGCGCACCGGGCCTATGCGGTGCTGCGCCGGGCCATCGGCGACGCGCCGATCACGGTCGCGGTCGAGGAGACAGCGCGCTGGCTGGAGGAGTTCCACTCCCGCTCGATCGTCGAGCTGGACTACGGCGGCCTGGTCGGCCTGCTGTCCGACGAGACCCTCATCGAGGACGACTCGCCGGGTCTGGTGTCGGCGGGCCTGTCCAGCGTGGCCCGCGGCGACGCCGACGAGGCGACCGAGGTGTACGAGAAGCTGGTCGAACGCTGGCGCGCCGTGCAGCTCCTGGAGCGCTGCAACTAACCCCGGCCCGGCCCCTCCCGGCCATCACACCCCGCACGCATGGCGTCGCGGGGTGTTTTGTCATGGAGTTCGATCACCGTAAATGTCCGAATCCCAACAGCCACGAACGGGTGTCACCCTTCGCAACCGAATCGCTCCGAAGTGGTGTCCGTTATGGGTTATTGGGAGGACTTTGTGGGCTACCGCTCACCCGGTCGGGTGAGCTAGATTCGTATCGACTCACCCACAGAGCGTCACATCCGGTCCCGCTTTATCCCATTTCGTGTCACCAAATTGGGAAAATTCACTTATTCATCATCCGTCCATACAGGGACCTTCAGCCGTTCGGCCCATGTCGGACATCGGGGACTAGCCGGACCATAGGAAACGCGTCGGCCGGCGGGACCCCGTCCGACGTTCCTGGGTACCTGTGGAGGAGTGACCGATGCCATCTCGCACGCATGAGCCTGAGCCGTTGCTAACACCGGCTGAGGTCGCGTCGATGTTCCGCGTCGACCCGAAGACCGTCACCCGATGGGCGAAGGCGGGCAAGCTGAGCGCCATCCGCACCCTCGGAGGCCACCGCCGCTATCGCGAATCCGAGGTGCGCGCGCTGCTCCAGGGACAGATCCCGCAGCAGCGCCAGGGCGACTGAGGCGCAACCTTACCTCGCGCATTCCTCCGGTGCCAAAACGACACGCTTGTTCCCGCGACGCGCTCGGATCGTCACCCCCCGGTGATCCGGGCGCGTTGCTTTGTGCGGAGACAGCCGTTCAGCCCAGCGTGATCCGCACCCCGACCGTGCCGCCCTCGCCGCGCCGCCGGACGCTCATCCAGACGAAGAGGCGGCCACGCAGGCCGTACTTGCGCTTGATGAGCTCGCGGGCGGTGCGGCCGCCGTCCGGGCCGAGGATCGTCGCGTGCCCCGGCACCGCCTCGCCGGTCGGCACTCCCCGGACCGTGCACGGCGCCACCGTCACCGCGCCGTCCCGGCGGATCCGCTTCACCTTGCCGGAGTCGGCGACGGTCCAGATCACCAACGCGTCACCGTCGGGCGCCACCCATACCGGCGTCGACACCGCGGTGCCGTCCCGCCGGAACGTCGTCACCGCGATGTACGCTTCGTCGCCCAGCTGCTTCGCCGCACTCGTCATAGGCCACACCGTACGTAGGTGCAAGCGCTCGTGGGGACATCACACGCGCGGGTGATGAAAGGCTAGTCTGATGGTCCCAACCAGAACTCTTCGGAGATCGTGATGAAGCTGTCGATCCTGATGCCGGTCTACAACGAGGAGGTCCGCGTCGCCGACGCCGTCAAACAGGCGCTCGACGTGGACTACCCGACGGAG